>CAXHCG010000115.1:0-5805 GCA_964014905.1 uncultured Candidatus Poseidoniales archaeon
AGTCGTCGAGCAGGCAGGTCAAGAGCGCCCTCGGCTTTGAGGTCAGCAACGAGTTGGCGTTTGGTTTCCTCCATGGCACCAATGGTTTGAACGGGTTGAATTCGAGCGACCACGATCTGCAGTCGCCCTCGTTTCGGCCAGACGTCAACGCTCCCAATGATGACCACCTCGCTGCCGACCTTGATCGCCGGGTCCACATTCAATCGAGCATTTCGCCAGATGACGCAGTCCATCTGGCCAACATCGTCTCGCAGCGTGAAGTACACGTTGCCGTTGTGAACGCTCCACTGAGAGACCTCTCCTGAAAGCGCTTGGTGCTGAAACATCGGGTCGCTCTTGACCGTTTGCTGGACCAGTTGCGCAAATTGACCAATGGGCAGCGGGCCCGTCGTCGTTTGATGACCCGCTGACATGGTTCTCTCTCGGTGTCAAGAGTTTTTGAATCATCGGGCGACACCGTATGGTGCCTCCAAAGTCTGAACGGGACGGTTGACCTCACGCTCCATCGGGGGGGTCATGTTCGATGGATGGCCGGGATTGCTTGCGCTGGAGACGCTTGTGGGCCTGACGTGCTTCCACCTCGTGCAACTTGTGCTGAATTTTACGCTTGAGAAACACCACGACAATGATGATGGCGATGATGTCCACAATCAGAATCAGCCAGGTGCTTGCCGTCCATTCGTCGAACATGGTGGGTCCTCAAATTGGTGGGCGGATGTCGATGTCCACATCGCCTCGGGGCTTTCCGATGCAGCCGAGGCGGGCTCCTTCTTCGACCAACCAGTCGTCAAGGCCCGGTGGGAGGTCTTCATGGAGCGGAACTTCACCGAGGATGAGGCTGACCATGCAGGTGCCGCAGGTTCCGGACGTGCAGTTCGTGGGGAGTCGAATGCCACAGGCTTCCGCATGTTCAAAGATGGTTTCACCCGGATTAACGGCGCACTGGCCCAGCAGGTGGGGTCCACGGAGGAATCGGATGACCGGCGAAGGAGTGGAGGTTGATGGTGGCTCGTCGGCGGTCTGACTGGCCGGACTTGCGGACATGAGCGGTTCCTCATCGAGCTTTTTCTCGGGTCCAGCGGCCCGTTTGCTTGTTGAAGAACAGGCCGGCCTTCTTCATCCACTTGTTGAATTTGGTCGCTCCTGCACCGGTTCGCAGGATGAAGTCTTCACGGTCCTCTTGGGCCTGGATGTAGTCCTTGGCCGCAAGGGTTTGGTCGATCCAGTCGTTGATGTCCATCAGGCCTCCTGCCACGACGCTTTCCTCAACCACGCGGGTCATCTCGTCGGCGGTGGCGCCGGTCTGTTCGAGGTCCTTGCGGATAAGGTCGGAGACCGAAGAGAAGTCCATGCTGGCTGGCTTGGGAGGCACGGGGTTGCGGGGCGCCATGTCCGGGTCAATGACGATGCGTTCCTCGTCGAGAATGGTTTCCACTTGGGTGGCCAGTGCCGGGGTGAAACTGGTCTCGCATTCCCAGCAGATAAACGCCCACGCATCCGGTTGGTCGGGGTCGCGTGCCTGACGGGGGTCGAGTTCGTCGCCGCACTCGGGACAGGCATGGAAGATGAGTCCGGGGACGTGTTGCCGTCGGAAGTCAACAATGTCTTGCGGTGTACCTTCGAGTTCCAACATTTCGTGGTCTCGAGCGGCTTCCAACCCACGGGTTTCCAACTGGTCGCGTATCTTGACTTTCTGGTCGTCCTTGCCTTCGTCATGGAGGTTGTTTTCGAGTTTGACGATCAGCTCAACCGTCTTACCGAGCCGGTTCATGATGAGTTTCTGGGCACGGAAGGCTTCCACCTTAGCGATCTTGAGGCGTTCCTTCTGCTCGGCGAGTTCAGTGAGCACGTCCTTCTGCTTTCGCTGAAACTTGATTTCTTCAATGCGGGATTCTTGCTTTTTCTCGGGGGCAAGGACCTTGGAGAGAAACCGTTCTTTTCCGTGGGATTGCGGGCCTGCAGTGATGATTTCAATGACACCTTGGGCGATTTCTTCTTTGAGCCCGTAGTTTTCGACGAGCATGGACTTGTCAATTTTCTTCAAGTCACCAATCTTGAGCCCTGCATCAGCAAGTTGGTTGGCCGTCGTGTCGTCAATACCACGACGAAGCAGTGCAAGATAGGTGTCCTTCTTTGCCATCCAAATCCCCCCGACAAGTTGAGGCGAGCAGACACTCCTAAGAAAAGTCTCTCCCCATGGTGTTCAATCGTTCGACCCGTCTTGAAGGTTCATGCCTCTTCTTCGCAGGAAGCGAAATCAACGCCCAAATCGGCCCACTCCTCCAGTTCGAAGGTCTCAGGACGGCGTTGGAGGCGTGGGTCATGCGACATCGCATTGTACGCCCTCATCCATCGTGTGGCGTGCCAGCCGGGGATTCGGGCCAGCCGGCGGGGTGGTTTGCCCAACGAGCGTTTGAGTTTCTTTCTTCGTTGCCCAAAAGCCGAGCGAATCATCTGAACCAACAAGCGTCGGTCGCAGGGCCATTCCCCATCGTGGGGGGTTAAGCGAAGCAGACGCGAATGGACTTTTGGCATGGGGGAAAACACGTGCGGTGGCACACGTTCGCCCATGTCGACGTCAAAGTCCAACGCCACCACCATGCCGAGTGAACCAACATCGCTTTCGTATTCCATGACCACACGTTCAG
Source organism: uncultured Candidatus Poseidoniales archaeon (assembly GCA_964014905.1). Lineage (GTDB taxonomy): Archaea > Thermoplasmatota > Poseidoniia > Poseidoniales > Poseidoniaceae > Poseidonia. The sequence goes on from CAXHCG010000115.1 coordinate 2,649, forward strand.
CGAATTCCTCCTGCACCAGCATGACAACGTCTCGGAGTGGCGTGGTGTTCGGATTGCGGTGGTAGCGCGTGAGAACGTCGATGAGCGGGGAGGAAATTTGGTAGGGAATGTTGGCCACGATGCGGGTGATGTCGCTCGGCCAACCCATCTGCAGAGCATCCCCTTCCAGAAGCGTCAGGCGCTCTTCCTCCAGTTCAGTGGCGAACACCGAGCGCAGGTGTTTGCACGCTCCGCTGTCGAGTTCGATGGCCGTGACCTTGCACCCCGTAGCGAGCAACACTTCGGTCAGTACACCCGGACCCGGACCGACCTCAAGCACGTGGTCCTCAACATCGACTTCGGCCCAGGTGACGGTGCGCTGAAGCAGATCGTCATTGACCAGAAAATGCTGTCCAAGGGCCTTCTTGAACGGTTGCTTGGCGCGGAGGGCATCGACCAGACGGCGAGCGCCCTTCATGCTTCCACCGGGAGAAGAAGTTCGATGAGACGAGGCACGAGCGCTTTGTCTTCCATTTCTTCAACAAAGCGTTGGGCAAGAAGTTCTGCACCTTTGATCTTGGCCAACGCATTGAGTTCGTCCATCGAGGCGAACACACCGACTTGATCTCGGGCCTTCACCATGTTGCGAGCCTTGACCGGTCCGACATCGGGCAGCAATTCATAGGAGTGTTGCTTGAGTGACATGGGGCCTGCCTTGTTGTAAAATTCGTCAACGAAGTACTGTGCGTGCTCTTCGACGAACATCTGAACAAGGGAGGGCAAATCTTGCTTGGCCATGTTCGACATCTTGTCGAGGTGAGCCATGCCCAAAATACCGAGGACCTCGGTTCGCTTTGAGCGGTCTTTGCCAATGTACACCCGTTGGTTGATGGGTCGAACATCGCTTCCCTTGACCTTCACACGGCAGAACGCCATGCTTTTTTCAGCCATCACGGTGGCAACGCCACCTTTGATGTCGTGTTCAAGCACTCGTGCCCACGATTCGTCTTTCAACGCCTCGGGTTCGGGACGAGGCTGGTTTGGACGGCCTTGGCCACGGTTGCCTTGGCCACGGTTGCCCTGACCTCGACCGCCTTGGCGGCGTTGCCCTCCACGGGCTCCTCGCTGTCCGCCCTGCGAGCGTTGTTGCGAAGGGTCGGGTTTTGGTTGGGGCTTTGGAACCTCTTGCCGACCGGTTGGAGGCGGGGTCATCTCGTACTTGGACAAGTCCTGACTGGTTTTCTTACGTGGACCGGAAGGGGCTTTGATTTGACGCCTTCGCCGTTGGTCGGACATTGGAAATCACCTCGATGAGATGCAGTTGGCATCAAATGACCTTGCGCACGATGTCGATAACAGCCTCAATTTCGCTGTCTTCGATGACGATGCGCTTGGAGCCAAAGACCGCCTTGACGTCTTCTGGAGTGGCGGGCATGAGTTCAGCAAGTTTAGCGGCAAGTTCGGGATGCTTGGCCAGCGTCTCAACTTCGAGCAGCTTGGTTCGCAGTTCTTCAAACACTTCGGATTTCGTAGGAACACCGTTGCGGGCATCGCTTGCGGCCCATTCGGCGTGTTGCAGTGCCCACTTTTGTTCGTATTTCAGGGAACCACGGCGCTCTTGAGCGTCGTACAGCATCTCACGAACGGTGGCAAAATCAAGGAATCTCTCTTCTTCTGTCATGGGCATCCCTCATTCAAGCGGACGGAGGTGCTCTGGGCGAGCAATGACGGTCTTCTGCATGTTTCCGTCCTTCACAGCGACGACCCAAGCAACGCCTTGGCGCTTTTTGATGAACCCGGTGCGACCGTTGAAGCGACGGTGAGGCATACCGCCTTGTTGACCGCCGTCGAGGACGATGGCGACGCGGTCGCCTTCCTCGTATTGGTGCATCACGCGGCGGATGTTCAGGCGGCTGCGTTCGTTCTTTCGTCGTCGCAAAATGCTACGAGTTCCGACTCGCTGACCCTTTGAGCGCTTCATTTTCTTCGCCTCCAATCGTCCAAATCAGCGCATGCGCATCTTCGGAGCAAGTTGCCGACCCACCATCCCCATATAAGCACCGCGACGGGCAACATCGCCCCTCAAAGAGGGTCAGTCGGCGTGAATGTCGCCGACGTCAAGCCACACCACGTTGCACTTTGCTTTGATGAGCGCAGCGACCGAGGGTTGGGTACGCCCGTTGTCACCGTGAACGGTTTCTTTGACGTACGTCCCGGATTCGCAGCGCAAGGTGAATTCAATTTCCCGCACCCCGTCTTCGTTCACCTCAATGAACGGTGAGTGGGCTTCAAACACCGTTCGCTTACGGATCAAATCCGAACGGCGATGGGCCACACGCTCGGGCGTGCGTTGGGCAAGCTTCAGCCCATTGAGCCGTTCAACAATCGCAAGGATGGCGTCGTCATCGGGAAGGTCGAACGTCTTGGGCGCCGGGGGGAGTGCCGCTAGAATGCGTTGGATGAGCTCGTCTTTTTTCCCGGTTTTCTTGAGGCCGCTGGCCTCGGCAAGCGCCACGAGTTCTGGCTTCTTCATCGCTTTCAATTCTGTTTCGCTCGGTCCAGTCGCCGGGACATCAATGACCGTCTCAAGCGGCTTTGTCCGGTCGGCGCCTTTGTCACCCCGTCGTTGCTTACGTCGCTTTTTACTTCGATTCTGGACGTCCTCTTTGGTCATGTCCACCGGTGCGGTCAGCACGGCGTATTCAGCTTCGTTCATCGGTTCAAGCGTGAATCGAATGGTGTAGGATTTTTCTGCGGGCGTGTCCTTGATGCGAACCACTTCGCTACGGGTTGAGGGCCGAATGGCAGAAACCTCAACCGAGCCTTTGGCGGCGTCGTTGATGATCTCAGCCAGTTTTTCGGCGTTGAAACTTCGCTTTCTCGGCTCCTTGATCTCGAGCACAAACGGACGGCCTCGTCCGAGGCAGCGAACGTCAATGTCCTCTCGACCCATGCCGTGGAAGGCGTGTTCAACGCCTTCGAACACGTCCAACATCGGGTTTCCGACGAGGTCCTGGACGCTCTTTTCGTACTGCAGGCCAGTTTGGTTGCAGCGTTCGCAGCCTCGGCCTTTGCAGGCTCGGCACGGCCAACGCGTCTGGGGTATGCCACGCTCCAACTTTCGGTAGCGTCCGTAGACATAGACGGCACGGATGTCCAATTCAACGGTCAAGGTCAA
>CAXHCG010000116.1:0-5661 GCA_964014905.1 uncultured Candidatus Poseidoniales archaeon
AAGAGACAGCCGTAGGGTGGTGCTCAACTCCGTCGCTGCCGAAACCCTCGAGGTGGAGGTTGGTGATGCCTTGGACCTCGGTGTGTTTGTCTCTCGAAACAATGAGCGGGTTCGCACAACTGCATTGGTTGAGGTGTTGGCCGTTGTGCCCAACGAAGGCCAAGGTGCGATGGCGGGGACCCGGTCTCCGGCCGTTTTTCTTGACCTTTCAACGGCTCAGGAATTGCTCGAAATGGAGGCCACCATCAACCGCATCGCCTTGGCCTTTTCCGACGATGTTTCCGATGCGTCCCTGAGGGACATTGTGCCCGACCTTGAAACGCTCATGGACGACGTGTTGACGGCCACCGATGTTGGTCTTCAGTGGACGCTTGATGAGGGGACTTCGTCCCTTACCGTTTCTTCTTCCGTCGGTCTGCAACGCCTCGCTGGAAGCGATGTTGAAGCCCTGAGAGAAAACCAAACATCGCTGTATCCCGATGCCTCCTTGCTTGAAGTGCTTCAGGTTCCGCTCGTCGATGCCACCTTCCGAGGCGAGCCGCTGCTGACCCTGGCTGACAGCGAAGTAAACGACTTGAGGACCAGCGAACGTGCTTTGTGGCACACCACGGCCAACGGACTTGGGTTTGAACGGCTTGACGGTCAAGAAGCCTGGTTGTGGCAGGTGAGCGAGGGAGAGCGCCTCATCGACGTGGCTTGGGGTACAGGAAACCATGAAGTGGCGTTTCTTTCGGGCAACGAAGTCATTCTTGCGGACGTGGATTTGGTCGATGAAACCGAACGGAGCACAACCGTTCTGCCAGATTCGCCGGTCGCTGTCGCCCACGGTGAGGATGAATGGCTTGTACTGACGCAAACCGGAGAAGACCATGGTCTGGTTGTGTTGAGCCAAGACTTCGCCGCCCAAACATCGGTTGCCGTCTCCTTGCCTGCACAAGGAACGGTGCTCTCCTACGACCTTCTCGTGAACAATCAATCGCTCTACCTTCGTGTGGAGGGTCTTCTCTCTACAAACCACTACGTCTCGTCGCTTCCGTTCACCTCCTTTGTGGAAACATCTGAGGCCACTTGGCCAAATTCCTTGATAACGGAGGCCAATGAGGTAGGCCTGCCTTGCGACGGCACGGCTTCAGCAAGGATGGATTCGGGAGAGCTGTGGTGCAGTTTTGAGCATGGTCTCGTTCGGTTGAACGCCACCAGTGGGGAAGTGGATTCGCTTCGCCTTCCCGTCCTCTCGGATGCTCCGGGTTTCGGTAAACTCCCACAAATGCTGCTTTCATTTGGTGGAGAGAATGCCACCCTCTCGGTTGAGGCGGGGGGGGTACTGTCCTCGAACCGTGTTTCTGCTTTGAATCTTTCAAACGGTTCCAGTTTTGCCTTCACCGGCGTGCTTCCGTATGCCTACGGCAATGATTCCTCCGTTTCCCTTGAGCACCGTGGTTCATACGCTACGGTTCCTGGATTTGACCAACTTACCGATCTTGACGCCGTAGTTTTGGGACTTGTCGCCCTGTCGGATGCAGAGGTGTTGGCGCTTGCTGATGAAAACGATCGTTCGCTGCTGATGTTTTCCGGTCCAGGATTTGAGGGAGAAGACTCCGCCTCGTTCTTGGCGTTGGAGGCTTGGTTTGACGGTCAGAGCGGAATGGAGGATATCCATCTTCGTCTCAGTGCCGTGCAACTCGATGCTGCTGAACAAGCAGAGGCCTCATCCGGTGCGCTTTCTGCAATGTTTCTCGTGTTTGGAACGTTCACCATCGCCGCCGGTGTTCTTCTTTCACTGACCATCATCATGCTTCTGGCCGATGTTCGGCGCACAGAATTGGCGACGGTCCGTTCACTGGGTCTACGACGCAGCGACGCTCGGGCGTTCTTCCTCTACGAGGGAGCCGTGTTGGCGTTCCTGTCAAGTGGGCTCGGTTCGTTGGTCGGCCTCGCCCTCGCATGGATCATCGCCGTCGGTTTTTCTTCAATCTTCTCGGCCGTGGGTGCACAGCAATTTGCCTTTGCTTGGACACTGGATTCCCTTCTCGCAGGATGGATATGGGGTACATTGCTGGCGCTTCTTTTGCTTTGGTCAAGCGCCATGTACAACGCACAACTGAACATCGTTCGTGCCCTTCGCGGGGCGCGAGCGACGGTGAAAAAGGGCGTGCCATGGGGCATCCTTTTGCTTCAGATCATGGCGCTTGGCATGGCTGGATTTTGTGCCCTTGCGCTCGTTTTGAATGGGTTAGAGAGCACGCTGTCCTATGCGGCCTACGTTCTCCTTGGCGTCGGCCTCATCCTGTTGCTCGCTCCGTTGTTCACGTGGGAACTTCCGGTCCTCCTCAACCGGCAACCGCCCATCAATCGGTGGGTCAGGTACGCTGCAAGAAACACGCTCGGGACGATTGGCGTCCTGTTTTTGATATGGACGCTTCTCCTTGCGCCCATCGACCCACTGCGGCAACGCATGGAACCAAACGAGTTGGCGTTCATCGTCCTTGGTTTGCTTCAGGTCCTCGCAGGGGTGTTGGTGTTGACCAGTTTCGCTCCTCAAGTGGTCGGTTGGTTGGCCAAGCAACGGTGGGTGACGCGCCGAACGGGTCCCGTAGGTTCGGTCGCCCTCGCTCACCCTCTCGCTCATCCGTTGCGAACCGCTGTGGTGATGGGTATGTTTTCCATCACGATGTTTTCTGTCGTCGTCCTCGCAGGCTACACCGAACAATTTGACACGTATTCGGCCGATTTCGTTGAAGAGGCAGAGGGTGAGTTCGAACTCCTGTTGACATCGTCGCGTGCGCGGCCGATCGACCTTGGTGACGACCCGGGTGAATGGGGAATTGCCCACCCTTCTTTGACCCGAATTGATGCCGTGGGCGGGGTCTATCGCGCCCCCGTGCATTTGGAAAACACTGACGGCGAGCGAATGCCGTATCTCCTACGCGGCGTGGATACAGGCTTTACCCAGCACGGGGGACTTCCTTTGCATGCTTGGGACAGTTCATTGGGCAACACCTCGGAAGAAGCCTGGGTTTCGATTGAAAGGTTCGACAATGTTGTGTTCCTCGATGCGTCGTTCGGATTGGAATCAACCGCTGATGGAACCGCCCTTGTGGCCCTTCAATTCTCAATTGGAGATTCAATTTCACTCATTGATTTTTCGAATCCAAAAAACACCCGTTCCGTCGTTGTCGGGGGGTTCCTCAAACAATCCTCGTACATCTTCTCTCCTGGCGTTTGGATGAACGCTGAACCCGTTGAATCGCAATTCTCCGGAGAGATGACGCGAATGTACGTCAGTGTTCATCCCGCTGCAACGGCAACAGCTGGTTATGACGGTCCGTCGAAACCCGGGCAGGGAAAATCGATCGGCGAGCGAGAGGCAGCCGCTGAACTTGAAGGGGTTTTGGACGTTGAACTGGCCTCTAAGAACGTCAACGTTCAGACGGTCGCTGATGAAATCATGATCATTCAATCCCTCGTTCTTGCCATTCTTTCCCTTTTTGAGGGGTACCTCGCCTTGGGACTGATGGTGGGAGTCGCCGGCATCGGCGTTGTCACCGTTCGAAACGTGAGCGAGCGAAGAAAGACCATCGGTATGCTGCGGGCCATCGGTTTCCGAAAGCGACACGTCGTTCGTCTCTTCTCAACGGAGGTTTCGTGGGTGGCTGTTCTTGGAATGGTAAACGGCTTAAGCATCGGTTACGGTTTCCATGTCGTGCTCTACAAGGCCATCTGGGAGGGCGAGGGTGCAGCGTTTTCGTTCCCTTGGACAAGCACGCTGTTGCTGTTCCTTGCTGGATGGTTCGTGGTGTTAATCACAACCTTTGTCCCCGTTCGCCGAGCCTCAACGATACCGCCCTCTGCTGCACTGCGAACCGTGTGAAAAATAACGGGGTTGTTGGGATGTTGTGATGAATCTGTCCTTTTGTGTTCGTAGAACCTTGAGCAGGAGCAGTTCCCGCTTTTTGGTAAGAATCGTGCATTTTTTGCATTTTTTCCCCGTATTCAAAGGGCCCATAGTATAAATACGACGCATGGCGTGGGGAGGGATACCGAACCTTCGGGGGTATTGACATGAAGAATATGACACCTGTAATTCTCGTGATGTTGATGTTGACGAGCTTTCTCGCCGGCATGGACATCCACGAGCTTGAAGAACAAGTGGTAATCGAGGAAACCGGCGCACGCTCTGGAGCGGACGCATCGGTGATTGCCATCACAACACCGAAAGAAAGCACGTGCAACATCCAGGGTTGCCGCAACACGCTCCAAGTGGGTGAAGAGGTATCATTCTCTGCGTTCATCAAGAACGTGGGCGATGCCGACATCACTGAGTTGTCATACACGGTAACAATTTACCTCACAGACTCCTCCAAGGCCGTTGGTGGCGTTGCAGTGGACGCCAATGGAAACGACCTCATTTGGGAAAACCTTGACGCAATGTGCGATGACGGAACCGTTTGTGATTACGATTCTTCAACCAGCCCGCTCGGTGCTGGTGCATTCCTCGGTGGCGGAAAGGTCACCCTTCAGCGCAGTGGTGCTGACATCGTTTGGACACCAATTCAGGGCGAGTACATGGTTGAAATCGCCGTTGACAGCCCAATCGACGCCGACACCTCAAACGACGCTGAACTTGTGTACGTTCTCGTTGAAGACTGGTACGATGTTCAAGTCGAACTCACATGGCTCGACAACAACGGCGACGAAATGGAAACTTCAAGTTTGGACGCCAGCAGTCTTCAAAAAGCTCCGTTCAAGCTGACCGTAACCGCTGACGGCTCAGAGATTTTCAACCCACGAGAAGTCAACATTCGTATGGAAACCTCAGGACAAGTCAACACGGCTACCTTGAGCGATGGTACGGATGTGAAAGGCATCAACTTCATCACGGTAGGGACACCGACAACCAACGTTGAAATTTACACCAATGAAACCGACCCCAACGCCACTCAATTTGGCAACAGAGCCGTTTTGACTTACCAAAGCGCTTGGGAAATGTCTGGGGAATTGATCCCCGGACAAGACGCCAACGCCCAGTTCGAAATCACCGCTGAGGTCGTGAACTACACCCTCTTCGGTCAATACGAGGACTGTGTCGAAAGCACCGAAGCCACCGAAGGCGATGAAAACGTCACAATCTGGGCCAATTCGTGTGAAGTTCTCCTGAACAACGACGACCGTCCCAAGACAGATTACGATGAGTTGACTGGAAGCAAGGTGACCTACGACGACATCCGTATTTCTCGCATGGGTATCTACCAAGGATACAACTCTGACTGCACGGGCGTCGCTACGATGTTCATGCAAGAAGGTGAAGACGGCGACCTGAACGTCGGCTGCTCTCTCCTTTACGCTGACGTGGAACACCGAGGCAGCGATCCAAACAAGGCCTACGGGTGGAACGTTTCCTACTCGGTTTCGCTTGACGGGACCACGATGGCCACCGGTACCCTGACCGAATGCACGGTTGGCATTGAAGTGCCCTACGTTTACTCGCCGCTTGGAGGGCAAGCTCCTGTTGGTGCCGTCTGCATGCAGACCACGCTCGAGCCGGGAGAATACACCTTTGACTTGTCGTTGACCATGAACAACAAGGGCAGTACCGACACCGATCTACAACCATGGTCACCCGGAACGGACCAGCGAACCAGCAACAACGACGTCACCATG
>CAXHCG010000117.1:0-5658 GCA_964014905.1 uncultured Candidatus Poseidoniales archaeon
GTTTGCGTACATCGTTTCGATCTGTTTGGTCCATTCAACGGACGAGGCCATCTGCGGAGCGAGTTTCTCGAGAATTGAGGCTTTGGAGTCCGTGCCTTCCGTCGGGTAGAAACTCCCGTCGACGTTTGCCGTGATCGGCACCTTCGGCCAGCGGATTTCAAGCCCTTCCAAGAAGCGGCGCAACGGTTCATTCGCTGGGGCGACAATGCGGGAGTGGAAAGCATGCGAAGTCGCCAGGGGCACGCACGAGAACCCTTGCGTTTCAAAGGCAGCCATCGCCGCTTTGACGGGTTCAGTTTCACCCGCAATCACGGTCATTTTGGGGGAATTTTTGTTGGCAGCAATCACATAGCCTTCCGTTGCTTCTAGCACATCCTCAACCACAGAATACGGTGCTGTGACACTGGCCATGAGGCCTTTATCATCAATTTCAACGGCTCCCATCTCGGTCCCACGGGCAGCGGCTGCCCGCAAGGCGCCGTCCATGTCGAGAATGCCGGAAGACATGAGGGCAGCATATTCGCCAAGGGAGTGCCCAGCAACCATGTCCGGGGTGTGCCCGTAGGCTTGAAGCGTGCGCTCAATGGCCAAATCGGCCGTCAACATCGCCGGCTGTGTGTATTCGGTTTGCTTGAGTTTGTGTTCTGCTTCCTTGAGTTCCTCTTTGGTGAGCAACGAGCGCAGGACAAATCCGGAAAGGGTCTCACCGCCTAAAACCTCAACCATGGTTTCGTCGGCCTGACTCCAAACGTCCGACGAGGCCGTGAAACGTTGAACCAAATCCGCCGTCATGCCGACGTATTGGCTGCCTTGACCGGGGTACATGTGAACGGTTTTCGCCTCCGGTGGCATTGGAGGCTGGTCGGTGATGAGAACCCCTTGTGCTTGGAGAAAACCCCATTTTTCGGCGTCCATCATCGCTTTGCCAGCCAGGGCTTGCCGTTTGGAATATTCAGCCCAAGAGGTGGCGACAAGCGCCATGCGGTAAGGCGCTTGCGCATCGAAATGTTGGCTGGCATGTTGGAGCGCTTCTGAGAGGCGCCGCCCCAGAGGGTCGTCATCAAACAACGGACCGGCGAACAAGGTTTCAGCCAACGCATCGTGCAGCCCCTTTAACGACGAAGCAGACAGTAACAACACGCCTCCTTCAACGGATTTGAGGGCTTCATGCGTCATGGTGGCAGGAAGTGAGGCGTCAAAGATCGACGGAGCAGACGGCCCGTCGTGACCGCTGTAGGCGGTCCAACGCTGATCCCACTCGTCGGCAAGCGGCACGTGGAAATCAGGTTCGTACCCTTCGAGGGCGATGTGGAAATTGGTCCCACCAAAACCGAAGGCCGACACGCCGGCACGGCGTGGATGTTGAGGAGGCCGAGGCCACTCCAAGGGAGAGGTCGGCACAAAGAACGGGATATTGGACCAGTCAACGGTCGGATTGGGCGTTTCAAAATTGGCACTCGGCGGGATGGTTCGATGGTGCAGTGCCATGACCGATTTCATGATGCCCGCAATGCCAGCGGCTGCCTTGAGGTGCCCAATTTGTGATTTGATCGACCCAACGGCCACGTTGCCAGTACCCTCAACGCCGGTCCACAAACGGGACAGCGTGGACAGTTCCGTAGCGTCCCCGACCTTGGTTGATGTACCGTGCGCCTCAACCAGTTCAACGGTTGAAGCAGGGTAGCCTGCCTGACTGTAAGCTCGAGCAATCGCTTGAATTTGACCGCGCTGGCTGGGGGCCGTGATGCCTTTGCCACGGCCGTCAGACGAGCCCCCAATGCCGCGAATCACGCTGTACACTTCGTCGCCATCGCGAATGGCGTCACTCAATCGCTTGAGCACCAACACACCGGCACCTTCCCCCATGACGAAGCCATTGGCACGGGCGTCAAAGGGAGAGGAATGGGTTGGAGAGAGCGCTCCAATGGCAGAGAATTTCGCGAACGTAGCGGGGTCCATGGTTCGGTCCGTAGCACCAGCAAGCATCACGTCGACTTGACGGGTTTGGAGCAAACGGCATGCGTCCAACACCGCTGCCATCGACGAGGCGCAGGCGGCATCCATGGCGTGGTTGGGCCCTTGGAGGTCGAGGAGGTTGGCCACACGCCCGGAAACGACGTTCGCCAGTTCGCCCGGCATCGTGTCCTCATCAATGCGAGGTGTACCCTCGAGCATGGCCTCCGTAAAGGCCGCTTCGTTGGCCGATGGCATGCCGTGTTCTTTGGCAAGGGTCGCCGTATGGTTGGACCATACACGAAGGTTTGACAAGTTTCGATTTTCACCGCCAAGAGCGTTGGCGAACACCACACCGGTTCGAGTCCGGTCGATGTCCTTCCCTTCAGCATCGTAACCTGCGTGTTCAATCGCATCGGCCGAAACCGAAACGGCCCACAACTGACAGGGGTCGATTTGTGGAAGGGTTCCTGGAGGTTGTCGCCAGCGACGCCAATCAAATTCAGCGTCTGAAACAAGGGCTCCAATCTTTGCATACGTGTACCCCTCCGTGTGGTTTCCCGGGCCTCCGTCTTTCCAAAAGTGATCGATTGGACCTGGCCACCTCCCGTCGGGCAGCGGCCGTATACTCACCTTTGCATCGAGCACATTTTTCCAAAAGGCGTTGATGTCGGCCGCATCCGGCATAAGGGCTCCGAGACCAATCACCGCGATCGGCTCGAAGGGGCCTTGGTCAATTCCCTCGCAAGGTTTGCCGTCTTCCGTGGTCAAGGTCATGGTCTCACCTCAGTTCATGATGCTCTCTGGCACCATGGTGATCGAATATCCCGCATCAACGTAGATGCATTGGCCGGTGACGCCAGCTGCGAGCGGGCTTGCGAGCCACAGGGTTGCTCCAGCAACATCGTCTTGGCTCACGTTTCGCCGCAACGGTGCGTTGGCCTCAACGTGGTCGAGAATTCGGTCAAACCCGGGAATGCCGCTCGCAGCGATGGTTCGAATGGGCCCCGATGAGATGGCGTTGACTCGATGCCCTTCTGGACCAAGATGACAGGCCAATTCTCGCGTCCAGCACTCCAGGGCTGCCTTGGCCATCGACATGATCCCATAACTTGGAACAAATCGGTTGGATGCAGCGTACGTGAGGGTGATGGTGGATGAACCTTGGTTGAGGTAAGGGAGGGCATGTTTCAAACAGCGTTGAAGCGAATTGGCAGAGATGGTCATCGCCGTGTTGATGTCGTCGTCTTCAACAAACAAGATGGGGCGGTCAAAGCACGACCGAGGAGCAAACCCGATAGCATGGACGAGGATGTCGGCTTTCTTGCCGGGATGTTCAGCAGCAAAGGCCGTGAAGAATTCCTGCGTTGTGGCGTCGGAGCCAACGTCCAGGGGGTAGAATCCACCAATGGATGGAAGTTCATCTTTCAGTTTGAAGACCCGGCTCATGAATCGCTTCTGGTAGCCCAAATACAACGTGACACCTGCGGCGGCCAACTGCTTGCAAATCGCCCAAGCGATTGAGTCTTCACTGGCAACACCGAACACAAAGGCCGTTTTCCCATTTAGTCCAAGCATGAAAATCCTCCTTGGGGCAGGTGTAGTACGCTACACCTAGCCTTTGAGTCTTGCCTATGAGACCGTGTCACATCGGCCGAGTTCACGAGGGAGTTTGGGCAGCCGAAATGAACCGTCAAAGGTCAGCGAAGACATCGTCAAAATCGTCGCCTTCATCCTCGGAGAAGAGGTCATCCAATTCGGACAAGTCCAAATCATCGTCTTCGTCCTCAGGTTCGTCTTCCATCTCAACGGGAGGGACATAGGCGGGTTGGGAATTCGCTCTCCGCCGAAGCGTGCGGGCGAGGGCGATGATGAAAATCAACCCGAACAAAACGGCGGCTCCGATGCTTCCGTACATGACCAGAGTGTCTTTGTCAACTTCTTCCAAGCCCTCTCCCAGACCGCCTGCTGAAGCACTGGCTTCGAGTTGGATGGAGATGCTCACCTCGCTTATTGGGGCGTCATCGTCGTTTCCGCTTTCTGCCTGGAAGAGGACTTGATACCGAGCGTCTTCGGCCACCTCAGATGGAGCCCGAATCACCAACTCTCGGACGGTTGAAACCCCGTCCTCAGCCACATCTTCGGCCACAAAAGTACCGCCGGGGAACTGGAACCCAGCCTGTTCGAGTTCAGCCGAGTTGGAGATGGTTACGCTGATTTTATCCTCGTCGTTGCCGTTGTTCCGGAACTGGAATGAAATCTTCACTTCATCGCCCTCGGCCAGTGTGCGCGTGCTCGTATCAGAAATGTCCAAATCAACCATGCCGTAGGTGGCGATGCTGAGATCGCCGCTCACACTCGCGTTTGACGACAACGCTTCCGGCCATTCGAGCATGCCAACGTTCGTGACGGTCGCCGTGAGCGTGAAATCATAGGACAATTCTGCTGAAAGTCTGGTTTGTCCCGTGAACGTGACGGTGAAATCCTCCTCTTCGTCTGGACCGAGGTCAAAGGTGTCCTCCTCAAGCATCATGTCAACTTCGATGCCGTCCCATTCTTTTTCGACACTGATGGATTCTTGGAAGGATGAGGGATTCTTCACCGTGCAGGTGATTTCAACGACCGGATCGTTGAGAGGGTGAACATCGAGTTCAGGATTTTTTTCCTGGCAGTCAATCTCCACTCCGGGAGCGGTCGGGGTTTGCGCCGTTGACGTTGGTGGCAGGCAACAGAGCATCATCGTGATGACGGCCAGACCCAAAAGGCGCGTAAACTGCATCTCCCTCACGGACACACGTGGTGATTCTCTTTCATCAATGTGATGGGGGGATGTTGAGCGAATTGGCGGTTCTCAAATCCAATTCATTCGCCGTAAATCAAGTCGGGCAGTGCTTTGTGTGTGTTCCACATCACCGTTTCATCAATGCCGGCGTCCAAGAGTTGTTGGGTGCGCTTTGGGACCGTTTTTGGACCAAGAACCGCGCCCGGGCGCCGGGGGTCGTCCATGTAATCGGTCTCGAGGAAGAACCCGTTCTTGGCCTCACCATGCGTTTCAAGCAAGCGTTCCAAGGCCCCCTTTCCACACAGCACGCTCGGCGTGAGCCCGTGGGTGTTGGAGGACCGAACGTCAGGCGGTGAATAGTGCCTCACCAATTTGCGCAAATCCATGCCCTGGCGGAGGGCTCGAGCGGCCAAGTCAGCGTAGGTGTCATCGCTTTCTCCCTCGACGTGAAGTTGCAGTGGCAAGCCTTCCTGAGCGGCCAAATGCATGGTTTCATCAAGCAATTCATTGGAGAGGTTCCACACGTCATCGGAAACAGGCCAATGCGGGCGGCCCACCTCACCGATGGCGTGGGCCTCACCTTCATGGACAAAAGAAAGAGCGGCTTCGATGGAATGACGGTAATTCTCGACCGCCCGTTCCTTCCCGGATTCGCCTTCAGCGCTCACCCATCGTTCAAATTGATGAGCAAAGGCAGCCGGATGCGGCCCCAAGACCACCCGTACACCGAGGCCAACATCCTCTCGGACGGAATGCGCCATCGCCACCGTGTCTTCGTAGGCTGATCGATGACCTTCAAGTGTCTCTGGAGGCGCCGAAAAATCAGGGCAGTGCACCAACACCACGTCGGTGCCGCCGGCGCGTTGGAATTGCCTTGCAGCGTCCAAAAAAAGGCCTCGACGATTGAGGTGGAAGTGGTTGTC
>CAXHCG010000118.1:0-5625 GCA_964014905.1 uncultured Candidatus Poseidoniales archaeon
TTCGTCGGCAGCGTCAGATGTGTATAAGAGACAGGCTTGCTTGGGTGACGCAAGAAGGGGAGCCTCTCACGCCGATGGGAAAGGGGGGTTCCGTGCTTTTTGTAGAACACCCCGAGCGCGGCTGGGAAATTCCCGGTGGACACGTCGAGGAGGGTGAACTTCCCGAAACGGCCCTTTTACGTGAATTAAACGAAGAGACGGGCCTGGAAGGTGTCATCATCTCATGGAACACCGAATACTATCCTGAGGGGTGGGTCGCTCATGTTGTGGTTCCTATCGGCAGTGATAACCGTTGGACAGTGGGCGATGAAAGCGTTGTGGCCGTGCAGTGGTGGGCCGAAGTACCGCCTGTTCGTGCATGGACAGAGGAAGAATTTGAAGAGTTGGCCAATCATTTTTGTAAGCCCTAGAGAAGCGTCAATTCTGAAAGACGTTGGTTCCATGCCTCGGTTTGTTCTGGCGTGGGCGCACAGGCTTGAGCAACAGCTGCCAGCATCGGGTCGTTTACCTCACTGGGCTGATTCATCAAAGCCTCGAAAGCCTCCATTTTTCCAAGGCGGTGAGCAAGCGTCAGCATCGCACGAAGTGCAGGCCGTTCGGGTCCACCCCAGCCAGGTTCGAGATTGTCAATGCACCAGTCAAACACACCTTGCACATCGTCTGGACGAACGGACAAAATTGGAGGCTCATCAGCAAGATCCAACGGTCGTGCTTCCTCAACCTGAACATGCATTGGAATGGCTTCTGAAGACTGGTGGTCAATGGTCAAATCTAGGAACAATGAACCTGCTTCAATGGCCATTTGAATTTGCGAAGCCATCATGGCGTGTTTGTGGGCGTTCCAAGCGTGCCTTCCGGCATCAAAGTGGTGGCCCAACGAATGGCGTATACGGCTAGCACCAAGACGAGAAATGGCGATTGTTTCATGAGCATGTCCCGCTTTTCGCGAGATATCGCCGTACACCTGGAGGGCCATCAGCGCTTCGCCTTGTGCCATGTGATAGGCGGCTTTGTTCAAGAGGGAAAGGTCATGATCACGGCTTGCTTTAGCAACCGACTTCAACCGTGTCTCTGCCCATGTCAAATCCTCTTCTGCTCCTTCCGCATCACCGGCCTCAAATCGCACGAGGCCGCGTTCCATCCTCAATCGGCCCTCAAGAGCAAGGTCCCTCGTTTCCGGGGTACGCACAACCATCAACGCTGCCTCGATGGCCTCGCTGAGATGGGTGTCCCCCAGCCACCTCCGCCGAACAAGGCCCAGAACTGCATGCTCACCCTCCGAAAGGTGGATGCTCATGGCTTCCAACAATTCTGGGGCGTCCATCAGCAAAGCGGCTTCAGCGAGTGAAAGCCATGAAGGCCAGCTCAACTCATCTTTCCATTGTTGCAAGATTTCAGCACCGACCGGACCTTCGGTTCGCCATCGCGAGACAAACACACCAGGGCCTTTTGACGGTTCAATGTTGGTCATGGACCCACCTGCTCCCGTGTTGTCCTGGCCACGGCATCAATAAAGGCCGTTTCGGCGGCGACGGGATGAGCCTCGCCCGACCAGCCAGCAGCACCGTCATGGCCCCCGCCCTCGCCACCGATGGATTGAGCAATTTCGTTCATGATTTGCCCCATGTGGAGACCTGCCATCACGCTCGAATGTGGGGCACGGACCGTAAGTCGCGTCATCCCGTTTCGTGTCCGAGACACAACAACTGCATCGGCACCCAACCCGTTGAGGACAGAAGCGACACGTCCCTCGAGGGTTCCGGCAGTGGTTCGAAGGATGGTCCAAGGTCCGGCTTCGGTTGTTTCTGCTCGCTGTAGTCCCCGCAGAATTGCGCCACGGTCGCTTGGAGTTGTGGGAGTGTCTTCCATTTCCTGAATGAATCGTTGGTAGTCAATTCCACTCGCATCGAGCAACACGGCGGTTGTTGAGAAGGATCCCGCATCGGCATGCCGATAGCGGGCTGTATCGGTTATCAGCCCTCCCAGAAGAAATTCGCACACGGGAAGAGTCAACGATTGCGGGGCATGTTGCTGCAAATAGCGAGTGACGACTTCGGTCGTCGAACGAACGTCCCATTTGATGTGCAAATCGTTCGCCAACATTTCCCATCCATCCGTAGCATGATGGTCAATGATGCATTTGGGAACATCAGGGAGTTCAAGCCCTGTCTGGTCTGGTGCAGCCGCATCCACAACCACGATGGCAGCCAGTTGTTTTGGCCAGACGGTCCTGGATTCTTTCAGGAAGCGAAAGGGGGGTCGGTGTTTCTCCATGTAGCGCTGCGCCGTCCGACCAATGTGAAGACCGCAGGCAAGAAGGCTGGGATGCGATGATGCCAAAGCAATGGCGGAACCGATTGTATCCATGTCTCCGTTTTTTCCTGCAATGACGGCGACGGGTCCGAGGCTTGCGTGCTTACTCAGCCAGTCATTGAGTTGGAGAAGTTCTCCAACCACAGCATCACCATCGTCGTTCATTCTTGAGCACCCTGGAGGGATTGCTTGAGTTCATCATAGGTTTGAATCAATTGCTTCTCTCGTTCAGTGAACCGGTCAAGGTGAACCTTGAGGGATTGCAGCGTCTCGTTCAACTCGCTAAGGAGGACGGCGCGGTCGGCAACCTCAATCAGGACGCCACCCATTTGGCGATGGAGAGCCAAGGCCTCTGGTTGTGATTCGACAGCCGCAATGGTGCCTTCAAGCTCCTGAACCTGTGCTCGTACGCTGCTGACTTGCTGGCGTGCTGCTTGTACCTCGGCGACGACGAGTTGAAGTTGTTCGAGTTGTTCCATGGGCTCACCATAACGAAGAGAGAAGGCGAGGTTCAAGAATGCTTTCAGAAGACCTTCAACACAGAATCGGTCGCAATCAGACCTCGTAGACGGGTGTTCCACATGGCTCGAAGGTCTTTGCAAGATGATTCTTGAAGCGTCAAGGAAAAGGCGTTCTCGCCGTCCCAAGCCGTTTCACAGTCCGTCGCCAAACAGGCAGCAAGTGCCTTGGTATCCGCCGTAGAACGGGATTGAATTCGAAGGTTCAGTTGCCACATGAGCAACACCGGGAGCGTTCACTCTTCTTCCAGAAGGCTTGGTCGGTTGGCCAACTCACGCTCGTAATTCATGGCCGCCTCTTGGGCAATAAACGCCATGTCGGCCGTGGTAGCACCGTCAACGGATCGGCGTAGAATGCGGTTGTTGGCATCGGAGGCCCGTGTGAACGGTTCCCACGCACCACCGGCAAAGGTGTGGTTGCACTTTGCATGTTTGCAGACCCAAATCCCGACAGATTGTCGCTCGACTTTTTGATATTGGCAGACCGGGCAGGTGTACTTTCGTGATCGCTTGGCCATTGCAGAGCCTGCATTACGACGTACCGAGACACCGTATCGTGCTCCAAAGCGTGCTGTTGCGCCGGCTTTCTGAGTTCGCTTTGCCAATCAGTTCCCCTCCTTTTCTGCTACAAGTTCTCGAAGTTCCACGCATCGCTTTTGTGCCACGTCAAAGATCTCAGCAAACTCGGCGGGAGTGAACACTCCTTTTAGCCCCTTCTGTAGAGAGTGTAGATGGCCTTTGTCTCCCAACGTGATGTGAATTCGCTCATCGCCACCGAGTTCTTCCTCTTCGTTGGCATCGAGAACAAAGCGACCACCGACACGGGTGAACGACGCCATGATCGGGGTGCCGTTTACCTGGAGCGTATGGTCATCTCCAACGTCAAAACGCTCAGCGGGAACGACCGCCGTGCGCAACGCTGCAATAGCGGCAAGCCCGCAAGCATCGAAGATGTTGCCTTGATCGGACATGACGTGGATGTCAATCATGACACCCCAAACTTTCTCACCGGGCACAATGCAGAGACTTTCCATGTCAATGCATCCTGATTCACGAATACCTCGGTCAACCACGCGACCCAATTCGATGGATTGTGGTGATGGAGGCCCTGGCTCATACTTGCGTCCTGCCACGGGTCGGAGTTCAGCGCCGCACATGAGCGAACCCTGTGTCGGGCGATCTGGCCATGGTGTTCGAAGTTCAAACTTGACTCCGGCGTAGACAACGGTTCCACCCATGACAACCTTCGCCGATCCTTCGGCGTTGTAGAGGCAGTCCGTTTCCAAGGACACATCTCGTGCGCCCCATTGTTCTCGACCATCAATTCGGTTGCCCTCTTCAGCGAGTCGGGCAAGTTCCTGTCGCAAAAGGGAAGGCACCAATTCCACCATCAGGCCTCACCTCCTTTGTAGCGACGTTGAAGCGCGTCGACCATGATTTCATGAATTTCTTTTGCGGCTTTGAAATTGTATTCCATGGCGAGGTCGTACTCTTCAGGGGACAAATCTCCGTCCATTTGGAGGAACGCAATCTCGCCCGTGTTTGGAAGGATTCCAACAGGCAGGTCTGCTTGGCCATAATTGTCTTCTGCTTTGTCCAAATCAAGAACAACCGTGTCTTCGATTTTTCCGGAGGCAACACCGACGATCATGTCTCGCATTGGGATGCCGGCGTCGGCCAAAGCCACAGCGGCAGCTGTGATTCCAGCACAGCGGGTACCGGCTTCTGCTGCCAAGATTTCAATTTCAACGCGGATTTTGGAGCGAGGGTAGCGTTCGACAAGAACAACCGATTCCAATGCCTCAGCCGTCACCTTGGAGATTTCTCGAGAGCGACGGTTGAACCCGGGTCGAATTCGGTCTGATGTTGAGAACGGAGCCATGTTGTATCGGACGTCAATCACGGCACGGTCCTGGCGCTGAATCTTGCGTGGGTGTGCTTCCATGGGTCCGTAGACCGCAGCGACAGCCACGTTGAGCCCGTGGGTCACCATGGCCGAACCTTCGGCAGCAGGCAATATACCTGCTTCAATTTTCACCGGTCGCATTTCGTCCACTTGACGGCCATCCAAGCGAGTGCCGTCTTCTCGTAGCAATTGTACATCTCCATATCCACCCATCAAGCATCACCTTTTGTTTTGTTTTCCATTTCTGAAAGAATCGTTTCAAACGCCTTGCTGTGGCCTTCCTCGACCACACAACGAAGCGCCTTTCGAGCCCAAGCAATGCCTTCTGAGGATCCATCGATCCAGACACGGCCGTTTTCGCCAACCATAATGCGGCAATCGCAAGCATCGCGCATTCGCTTGAGAAGAACATTGTTTTCTCCGCGCACTCGGTCGATGTGCTGGACAGGAATCGGTTCCACTGCCCCTTGATTCAAACGACGAAGGCCAACGCCCTTCATGGTGAGGACAACGTTGTGGCACTCATCGACTTCCTGAACACGAGCAAGTACGACATCGCCAACATCCATGTGTTGGCGGGCGGCTCCAAATTCAACCTTCCACGGTGCGAGCGACATTGGGAGCAAGCCCTGAAACGAGCCGTTGATGTTCATGAACCACAAATTGTTGCGGACCTCTGCGACAACGCCAACCACCAAATCACCCGAACGTGGCATGTAAGCCGAGTTGATCGGATCGACCGATACGGTGTTGTTTTGTTCTCGTAGCCAACCGAGTTGTGTGGCCACAAATGTTTCTCCTGTAGCGATAATTCCGCTACCTGCTCGCTTCCCGGCGGATGGCCCAATGGCCATTCCCGGGGCTGTCTCTTATACACATCTCCGAGCC
>CAXHCG010000119.1:0-5593 GCA_964014905.1 uncultured Candidatus Poseidoniales archaeon
CAGGATCATGAAGCTGGGGGGCTGCAAAGTGACAAGGGTTAAAATCCTTTTCAGTATCAAGATCGACGTGATAACAAGAAAGACAGCCGTGAAACGGAAAAAGCAAGGAAAGTATCTCTAAGGAATTGAAGGTCACTTTGGAGAGTAAAGAGCTTCAGACCATCAAAGCGAGTAAAGAAGAACGAAAGGCATTTCGAATAAACCTTATTCATTGACACGAACACAAAACCAATTCAGTCACCGCCATCATTAAAGCAGCATTAAAGTTCGAGGATTCTACAAAACTACAAACCGCGAACATCATCCGCAACTTGGCTCCAAGGGCAGGGCGAACCATCCGGAACGTCTGGGCCCAGCGGACGGCACTGCAGCGTACTGCAGTAGTACGGAGTACGGAGTATCGGTACGAAGTATGGGAGACAAAGCCAAGGACGAGTTCAAGACCGCGTTCAGAGGTTTCGCCGCGAGGCCGCCTAGCCCTCATCCTGGAGCTAGCGCAGGTCCCAGCAATCGGGACTTCAGCCCCTCCGGTGCAACCGACGGCTCGGCTCATCGGGCAGAGGAGACGCCGTTGAGCAAGAAGGAGAAAGAAGAACAGAGGAAGAAGGACGAGGAAGCGTTCAAGCAGTTCAAGAAGGATGTATCGGGGATCCTCGCCGGCAGCCAAAGCGAGCAGCCGACGGGAGCGCATACGCAATCTCCGACGCCACCGCCACCGGTTCTGCGCTTTGACATGTCACCGCAGTATCGGAAGCAGTGGGATGAAGAGAAGTGGTATCGAGAGCTGCATCAAGAGGATGGAAACCACGAGATGAAGACACCTCCTCCGAACCTCCTCAAAGCGTATGAAGCGCATGTAGCCATGGCGATCAAGAAGAAGCATAAGAACGCAAACCCGGTCACCGACTACTCGTGGCGAATCTTCCGCGACGTGTTGGGAGCAAACTCAACGGAGTACAAGAAGGCGACGGGAAGGCAAGTGCGTTATGTGAGCTCGGCGACTAAGATTCCGGACAGCATCAAGATTCCGCTTGAACGCGACGCACGGAACAGCCGATGCCGCGAACATGGAATTCTTGGACCTGCTGACCCGAATAGCGACTGGTTGCTCGCTGGCCAGGAAGAGTTCCCGACGCTTGCTTGGCTCGCGCCACTGCGGGTTGGTACGCACGAGATCCCGTCGGAGTTCGAAGCACACATGCCGAAGTGGTGTGACGACTGGGGTCTGTCGATGAAGGTGTTCGTAGAAAAGAAGATGGGTTTGGACGTGCCGCTTGTCCTCAGCACGGTATTCCTCGGAGGGGCCAAGGATGAGCAGGAGTTGTTCGAATCCCTTGGATATCCTATCGACATGGAGTCAGAGATTGTCGGTAAGGAGAATTGGTCCTTCCGGACGTGTGTTGAGGCGGCCATGAACGAAGAGCGTACTGTCCGGAATGGCGCTGGCATTCTTCATTGGTTATGCCAGCCAGGTGATGGAACGACCACCATATGGAACGGCGGTTTCAGCGGAGCTCCGGTTGTAGCTGCACTTGGCACGAACCACAAGCTGACGCGATATCAAGCCATCAAGGCGTACGTCGTACGGGTGTGTATGGAGTTCCCTGAGCTGAACGCATGCGAGCGGAAGTTTATCCAGATGACCTCGCGGCCATTCATGAGCATCGGCCCTGGGAACCCTTCATCTCGTAATGAGCTTCGGGCATGGCAGTTGATTCATCCGGACTTCATGTGGGCCCCGCAGACCAGGATGGGATCGGTCATGGCGGACATGAAGGAGCGAGGTTTCCTGTGGAATGCCGGGTACGTACGGTTCGTCGACGTCGTCAAGTCCACGAAGTTCAAGAAGTTCATGCTGGGCTTCGACGCTGAATTCTTTCCGCGTGATGGAGGAAAGCCGAAGGTCCACATCCTGACGCCTGAGGACGCTCTCGAGGAGGAACCTGCGGCCGACGCTCCGGAACACTGCGGTTACGACTTTGCTGTGAAATGGAACGAGAGCGCTACGTCGAACGCACTGAGCAAAGACGCTGTCCACCAACATAACGTGGCCGAGCAGAGCTCAGGTGGACCGCCGACGGGAGCGCATAAGCAATCCAAGACGCAGAACGCTGTGGTGCCGACTCACACGATGCCTCAGGATCTCCTGCAGCATCACACCATTGGTGGTGAGGGTCGGTACCGCTATCCCGGAGAGATTTACAAGTCGTTCTCGCAGGTCAACCCGGACGATGGCTGGAAGGAACGTCGCGACACGGAGCGGAAGGACGAGATGGGTACGGTCGTGCGTCCGGCAATTTCTATTGCGGGAGGCTTTCGATGTATCGCAGCCATGTGCAACGACGCGGTTGTGCATTTCTTTCGGGGATGGCGCACCATTTCGCAGTCGTTGGTGGACGAGGAAAAGAAGGAGAACAGCATCTACAGCTACCGCATGACCCACGACCAAGACGTCAGGCTTCGGGCGAATGTTGTCAAGAACTCGGGAGAGCCAGGAATGCAGATGTTTCCCTCGGTCCTCCCCGGTGCAACGTATCAAGAGCAGATGGCATCTCATGAAGCATCGCGACATGCCACTAAGCTGTCTGGGGAAAAGCCGAAGAAGTTCCGTCGTCAAGAGGATCGCGTTCCGTTGTTCGCCAAGGGCCGGCCTTTGCCCACTGAAAGCCAGATCTTAGAGTTGGAGAGTGGCAGCCGGAACCCATGGGACATCGTCGGCATGAACTACTCTCTTCCTGACGAGGAGGGTAACATGATTTCCCGACCCATTCCGGGGAAGGTCGCTGCGCATCGTGCTTTGTGTCTACAGTACGTGGCTCGCACTAGTGGCCTCTCCACGGTCCCATATGTGTTCATGGACAAGCACGGCGCTACGATGGACGGGGTGTATATGCAAGTAACCCACTCCACCACCACGCCGATGGAGTCGTCGCAAGTTGGTTTCACCGGTGTACCGACAGGGCTTATCTTTGTCGGATGGGTTACTCCCGCGACTCGCGACAGCAGCACCCTCGCAAGCTTTGCCACGCAGGGGAAGAGCCTCGCGCCTGTCTTCGATGCCTACACGCCTGTCGGACATGTTGGCCCGCTGACCCCAGACATGTTGGTTAGCGATATACGGCCTGCACGTCTCCCGAGCACGGTATGTGATATTATCTCTACCGTGTTCGGACAGTTCCTCACGCACCAGACGGGGAGCTGGCGGGCTAATTTGCAGAACCGCGGTATCGAATACTGGGCGAATGCTGGCCGACTCGAGGAGGGATGTCTCTCGCTGTTTGGCGACTGGAGCCTTCCCTGGACGGCCGAATGGCGCTGCATGATCATGTCGCTGAGCTCAATGAACATCCCGAAGTCCGTGCAACCGGTGTTCATCGTGGATGAGGCGTGGTTGACGTACAACGGGAAGGATCCGAAAGAGTTGTATCCTCGCGATAACGGCATTGTGGAGAACTCGGTCGTCGACATCAACGCACCACGAGGGATTCCGCAGAATACGTCGACGGGGGCGAAGCAGCTCTGGCAACATAATCCCAAACGGCTCTGGGGCATTAACGCGGAGGAGGCAGCCAAGGTTTCCACGGCACCGCTCCACGTCACCGAGATGGGCAAAGTTGCGACCTGTGTTCGGGTAGGAGCAGGCGGACGCTATTATTTCGAGTTCAACAAGAATGAGTTTACCATGGGTGAAATCAATGAACACGAACAAATGCTGTACGCCACGCACCCGGTCGAGAGGCCGCTCGATCCGGACCTCACAGGCTTTGAGGAGCTCGAAGCCACTGTGTCTGGATCGGAGAGCGCATACGCAATCTTCGTGAAAGGCTTCTTGAAGAAGACTTCCCAGTACTGCATCATGCGGGAGGTCCGCGGACTCAAGAAGTACTATGCGAACCCGACATACGACGCGTTGCCGATCATCGACTTGGTGCACGGACCAGGATTTGCCGAACTCCGTCCCGAGCGTATCTATCGCGACATTGAGTACCAGAACGCGAACGCAATCCCGAAGGATTTCTTGTGCCCGATGCTGCCGCACGACCACATCATGCACTTCCTCAAGACGAACAAGTTCCTCAGGGAGTTCCTTCGTATCGTTTATCCCGAGATGACTCCAGTGCTTTCGGCGGACGTGATTGCCGAGGTGAACGGTATGCCGACGATCAAGTCTGCGATGAATGCTGAAGCTCTCTTGACGCCGGTATCCATCGCCACCGAATGGGAAGCACTGAAAGCGACTCTCATGACTCTGAAGGCGAGGCATACGGTAGCCGAGACTCGTGACTCGCTGGATAAGGTCTACCAGTTCATGGATGAGTTGCAGCGGCACCCTGGTACGTTCATGTACATGCGCACCTACGAGCAGATCGAGCCCAAGACGTTACTAGCAGTCTTTCAGGCGATGCAGCGGGATAGCGACATCGACTTGAACATCCGGACTGCTGCTACTCCAAACCAGGTGATGGAACGCGTTCGCAGGCTGCAGGAAGAGAATCAGCTTGCCGTGATTACGCGAAAGGAGAGCGATAACGTTGTCCAGGGTGCGACACCCGAGGCCATGATAAAGACAACTTCTCAGACTGGTCTTGGAGGGTTGTTCGTGACGCATTGGGAAATGTCGGAGATCATCCAAGTGCTCGACGAGGCTGACAACGAGGAAGTCTCGAGTGAAGAGGACGTGATCGTAGCACCGAACAGCAAGGCGTTCATGATCGAAGGACGCGGTCTGATGCTCACGGGCCAGCACAAGGTCGGCCCCGGCGGGAAGCGCGAGGTGGAGTATCCGAATGCGAAGTTTCCCGGGCTCACGTATCTCCGCATCACGCACGATCTGAGCTACCAGGACGTCCACCGGTACACGGAGGTGTTGATCGAGTACCTCCAGCCGTTCCTCAACTTCTTGGCTAGCGACATGCGTCGAGCCACTGTATCGGAGGGATTGACTCCGACGCTCGCAGACCGCAATGCGAAGGCTGTTGCTATCCGCAATGCCCGGGAGTTGATCAATGAGCGATGCGCCATGGCGACTCACCTTGTCCTGTGTTCCAGCGACGTATGGGTGAATCCGAACGTTGACCAGGTGTCGACGGCGTGGCGCCGGGGAACCATGTTTGGGTGTACTACGCCAGGAGTCCCTCGCTCACCAGTTGACATGCCTTTGGAGGAAGCGTATAACACCCTGTTCTCGAAGGAGTTGAAGTCATTCGGCGCGTTCCTGGACTCTCTGAATCGGAGACCTGAACAGGCGCAGGAGCGGATGGCTCTCGAGGACGAGGCGTTCTAGGCATTGTCACCGATGCTTCACGGGTTCCGTGCATCTATCGTCAGCACTGTGAATGTGGTGGGCTACATGTTTGCTAACCGCTGTGGTGCATGCGTATAGACGCCTGTGGCCAACGCCGTATGGCGGGCTAAGCGTTTTGTACGCGGAGTGGACGGTGGAAGCGTGACCATACGGGATCGTGAAAGCCATGTCTTTTCGCATGTCTTTTCGTGCAGGTAAGATGTTACGCGTGAACGCAGGAGCATAGCTCAAGGGTCACGCTGGGAAGCGACGGTCGACGGAATCGCAATCGCAGGAGACGCATGGATG
>CAXHCG010000120.1:0-5577 GCA_964014905.1 uncultured Candidatus Poseidoniales archaeon
AGAAACCCATGGCGAAACCACAAATCCACCGCTTTAATTCACTTTCCCCGAGATTCCCGCTGACGGAGGGCTTCCACGGCCAGCACACTGACGGCGACTTGGAGGTTGTAAGACGGGACAAACCCGTCCATGGGGAGCTTCACAACGGCGTCGGCGGCTTCCAAGACCGGTTCACTTACGCCCTCTCGTTCGGCACCGACGACCAAAATGACATCGCCCGTCAAGTCTTCATCCCACGGTCCTTGCTCGCCGACGTCCTCGGCGACAACGATTCGAAAACCGTGGGCTTTGGTCGCCTCGAGGATGCTCGCTGTTGACGTGTAGATCACGGGAATGAAGCGGTCGGCTCGCATGCTGGCCCGGCGAATCGTGCGGCGTTCTTCGTGGGTTTTGGAGACGTTGAGAAGAACGGCGTTGGCCCCTGAGACCTCGGCGGCGCGGATGGCAAAACCGAGGTTCGTGGAGTATTCCACGCCGTCAAACAACCAGACGCAACCGCCGGCGGCCATCACTTCCTCAAGCGTTTCACTTTGCGGCCGTCCCGTCAAGGCCAAGGCAACTTGCGCTCCATCGGCTGACATCCGCCACAGGTCGTTGGTGGAGCCTTCCTCAAGCGGCACCCCAGCCGCTTCGCACAGGGCGCGAAGCGTTGTTGTGTCATGGTCTCGGTCCACCAGCACGCGGTCGATGGCAACGCCCTGTTCAAGCGCCTCCACAACGGCGTCAAGGCCCGTGATTTGGCCTGCCATGCTTCCGGCTAGGGCGGTGTGCTCAAGAGGCTAACCCTCGTGGGCAATGCATGGCCAAAAAGCACAGTCCGAGGTTCCTCGCCATCGTCGAGTCGGCGCGCAGCGAAATTGCAGAATGCGAAGCTGCGGACTTGCGGGTGATGAGCGGCGACGGCCAGCCTTTGGTCGTCTTGGACGTGCGGGAACGCCACGAGTTTGAAGCCGGA
The DNA here is from genome assembly GCA_964014905.1 of uncultured Candidatus Poseidoniales archaeon. Classification (GTDB taxonomy): domain Archaea; phylum Thermoplasmatota; class Poseidoniia; order Poseidoniales; family Poseidoniaceae; genus Poseidonia. The sequence goes on from CAXHCG010000120.1 coordinate 956, forward strand.
CATCTGGACGGGGCGATTCACATCGGCAAAGGCGTGATTGAGCGGGACATTGAGAAGCACGACTTCCCTGACGATGTGCGCATCGTGCTCTACTGCGGCGGGGGTTTCCGGAGCGCACTTGCCGCCAAATCGTTGCAAGACATGGGCTGGTCCAACGTCATCTCTCTGTGGGGAGGCTGGCGCGGCATCCAGGCTGAAGGCCTGCCGATATGGACGCCGTGAGCCTCTCAAAACGCGTGGGCAGGCTCATAAAGGGGAGATTGGTCGGCGAGATGCTGAGAAGCAGAGGTGATGACCATGGCACAAGGATTGTACCAACACGTTCGCAACACCTGGCGACGTCCAAAAGACGCACTGCCCCACATGTACCGACAGCAGCGCATGGCACAATGGCGCCGTGAACCTGTCAACTGCCGCATCGAGCGACCAACCCGTTTGGACGCTGCCCGCCGCATGGGCTACAAGGCCAAGCAAGGGGTCATCCTCATCCGAACCCGTGTTCGCCGTGGTGGACTTCGAAAGGGCAAGATTCACATGAAGCGCAAGCCATCCAAGGCCGGTATCTCCAAGATCACCATGGCCAAGAACACGCAGCGCATCGCCGAAGAGCGTGTGAACCGCCACTTCCCCAACCTCGAGGTTCTCAACTCCTATTGGGTTGGTCAAGACGGGAAGCACAAGTACTTCGAAGTCATCATGATTGACACGCACCACCCTGCCATCATCAACGACAAGCAGCTCGGTGTGTTCTCCCGTGCCAACGGCAACACCGCCCACCGTGGACGTGCTTACCGTGGCAAGACCTCCGCTGGAAAGCGAGGGCGTGGTCTTCACAAGAAGGGCAAGGGCGCAGAGAAGTTGCGACCTTCGCTCCGTGCCAACCTCAACCGTGGCAAGTGAGCCAGAACCATTGGCCGGACTTTGGCTTGATTTATTCAACCATGAGCCGTGGCTTTATTGAGCCTCAGCGGAACCGGCTGGCATGGTCCAAGGCGTTGAGGTCATGTCCCACTGGACCGGCTTGGACGTCTATTTGCCCGACGGGCGAAAACTGGGCGTCGTTCACGACGCCGTCATCGACGCTGAATCCCTGCATTGCACCCATCTTTTTGTTCGTAACACTCCCGAGATTCTGGTTGAAGGGTCGCTCCCTCTTGCCGTTCCTTGGCGCTGGATTCGAGCCATTGACGACATCGTGCTTCTTCGGTGGTTTCCTCCCACGCCAATTCCCGTCCAATCATGAGGTGAACTCGCATGGTGCTTGATGTTCACGTGCTCGGTACGGCCTCGGCCCGACCCACGCCAGACCGCGCCGTCAGTGGCAGTTTGGTGAAAGGCCCCGACGGCATTGCCGTCATTGATGCAGGGGAGGGCTTTCAAACCCGCTACGCCCAACAACGGCGCCGTCTCAAGCAACATTCCACGGGTTTGAAGCTCAAGCCGGGTACGGTGGATGTGCTGGCGTTTACCCACGGGCACCTCGACCACACGTGGGGCGCCTTTCCATGGTTGCAATCGTTGAATTTGGAAAATCGACAACAACCTCTCCTCGTGCTCGGTCCAACCTCTTCCGACGCCATTGATGCGATGATCGCTGGAGAACCCTTGCCCGACAGCGTTCCACCAGCTGACCTCGCCCGTCAGTGGAAAGCATGGTTTTCCCTCGGAGCAAGCATGATTCGGTTTCCAATTCGCTGGGTCCTTGGTGATGTTCCTGCGAACCGCTGGGCGGAGGTTGACGCCGAAACAGGCGAGGCAACCTTGCTCGACGGTATGCCACAACCCGTGGGTTGGGCCAAAAGCACCCTCTCCCCGTTGGCGACCCGACACGCCGTCCCCTCGTGCGGTTGGATGATTCAGCAACACGCCATGGCTGGAAAATTCGATCGAGCACGTGCCGATGAACTCAGCCTCAATTCAAAGCAGCGGGCCATGCTCGCTCGAGGAGAGGACGCCCAGGAAGCGGATGGGACGGTCATTGAGGCGGCTTGGTTTCGAGGTGGAGAGCGCTCGGCCATCAGCGTTCTGATGTCAGGAGATACCGAATCAGAGCCTCCCGCTTGGGCCGTTGATATTTCACCGACCGTCCTCATTCACGAAGCGACCTTCCTCAACGAGCAACAAGCCAAGGCCGATGAACATCAACATTCAACGGCGACTGGGGCAGCCGCTTCAGCCCGTGCTGTGGGCGCGTCGGTTTTGGCGCTCACCCACTACAGCAACCGCATCAAATCGTCCTCTGGGCCCCTGCAAGAAGCAGCAGCGGAAGCGGACGGTCTACCGGTGGTGGCGCTCAACGACAACGACCGAATGGTGATTGACGACGATGGCCGTGTGACCCATTTGGTGTGGTCAAAAGAGGGTTGGAAGGAAACGAGCATCGCACCCAATCGTTGAAATGAACCTCGGAGATGGAGCGGGTATGCGTTGGTCAATGGCTTGGGTCTTGGTCTTCCTTCTCCTTGCTGCCCCGTTCACCGTTCAAGCCGATGGCGGACGGGCCGCTCCCAATTGCTCAACTCAGACCTCTGAAACCCTCCCGCCCACGTTGGACATCGACCCGAACATGTGCGTTGTTTTGGACCTTGGTCTGCTGCAATCCGGCGATGTTTACGATTTCAGCATCATCGTTGTTGAGGACGCCATCGACGTGCTTTTCTTTGATGAAAACAGCATACAGCCCTATGAGTTGGGCCAATCCTATCGGTCGGGCATGGCCGAGCCTGCCAGCACCGAAGCGGCGTTGGGGGCGCTTGAATTCCATTGGAAAGTTCCACCTTCCATCTCTGCGAAGCGCTGGTACATGGTGCTGGACAACAGCGCCCACGACGGTGATGGAGGTTTCGGCGATCAGGGTGGTTTGAAGAGCACCGTGTCCGCTTCTGTTGACCGCTTGGACCAGGCTTACTGGACACCGTACCATGACCTCATTTCGGTGAATGCGGGGGGCTACGATGTTCTCCTGTCAGGAGACGACCTTCGCTTGGATGCGGGCACGACCGTCGTCCTTTCGGCTTGGGATTTGACGTTTGTCGGCGATGTTTACCTCCAAACCAGGACAATGCACGATCGCTACGTTGCTGGAGGCGTGGGTGTTCAGTTCATTGACGGCGGTGCTCTTCAGTCCGTGGACGCACCGCAGTCGTTGACGTGGCAGGTCCCTTCCCCTCTGGAGGGAGAAGAACTGTTGCTGGTGGTGGACAACACCGAGGCACCGCTTGGAGGTGGAAACGGGACCGAACTGCTCCGCATGAGTGTCCGATTGGAATTGGCACCGCCTCTGGCACCCGTCATCACCGACGAGCAGATGGCGACCGTTGCACTGGGTGAAACGCTTTCGCTGAACGCTTCCTCAACACCCAACCGTTTGGGCCAGCAAGGGACGTTTTCGTGGGATTACGATGCTGGCGTTGACAGCGATAACGACGGCAATCCGACCAACGACGTCGACGCGACCGGTGTTCTTGTGTCGCCCACCTGGTCCTTGCCGGGTGTGAAAACGGTCACGGTCGTGATGTCCGCTCCGTCCGGGCAACAAGCTTCGACAACCTACGCCGTCACGGTTCAGGACGTCATCCCGCCCGTCGCTCGAATCCAATCCAACGGCACATCGATTGCAGGCGGATGGCGAATCGACGTGAACAACGCGATTCAGCTTTCCTGCACGGCCAGCACCGACGACCACCTGACCGAATCGTGCGATTGGACCGTTGACGGCCAAGCCACAACCAATTCTTCCTCGCTCACGTTCACGCCCGATGAAATCCGAACCTACGATGTGGCACTCACGGTGAGGGATGCAAGCGGAAACACCGGCACGCTTTCCGTTGTCGTTCGTTCGGTTGACCCAACGGTTCCGGTGTTTGACACCTCTTTTTTAGCCAATTTCCCGACCAAAGGGACGGAAGAGGACAGCGTTTCGCTTGAAGTGGTCGTCTCCGACGCCTACGATGCCGACACTGCACTTCGGGTGCACTGGGACCTTCAACCAGGCAAAGACACCGACGGAAACGGTGTCCTCACCGACGACCCCGATCGCGTGGGTCTAAATCCAACCATCACCTTCGACCGTCCGGGCTTGCAGGAAATTGTGGTGACGGTGTTTGACAACTCAAACAATTCTGCCAATTACGCCTTTTCGATCGACATCAGCGCCGCACCACCATCCAGCACGACGCCATCGTTCGCCGTCGTCGCGTTTTTCGTTGCGCTTGTGGTCGGCGGCGTTGGACTTGTGGGGCTCAAGACCGTTCAGCGGACTCGCGGCTTCAACCTCCTCATTGGCAAAGGACTGAGCAGCGACGAAGCGCGTGCTCACATGGCTGCCGTTGCGCAACAGAGCAACCTTGGTTTCTTCTCGAAGCCCGAAGATTACGCCGGGTTTGACGTCGGTGAAGCCGTGTCCCAACAAGAACGGCAAGCAGCAGAGGCCAAAGCGGAGATGGAAGCCATCTATGGCTCGTCGAACGAAGTCGATGCCAACGCTGGTTTTGCTCCCCAACCAACGGTTCAAGTCCAGATGTCCCAAGCCAGCACACTAGCAGCCGAAGAGGCAGCCGCTCTGTTTGATGACGACGATTCATCCTTTGAGCAACCGCTTGATGACCTTGTAGAAGAGATCT
>CAXHCG010000121.1:0-5574 GCA_964014905.1 uncultured Candidatus Poseidoniales archaeon
TCCAGCGGCCAACGTCTCCGACTGCATGACGGCGACCGCTGTCAACGGACACCCGCTGGCCTTCTCGGTTGGCTCCACGGTATCGGTCAACGGTGCCACGATTACAGCAACCGATGTGCCGACCAGTAACGGCCTCATACATGTCATTGACAAGGTGCTCATGCCAACCGATACGCCCAGCGATATCCCCACCACGGCTGGGTGCAGGGGCGTCCACAACACGCTCGTGGCTGCGGTGGTCCAAGCTGACCTTCTCACCACGCTGCAAGGCGATGGGCCCTTCACGCTCTTCGCTCCTACCGACCAAGCCTTCACCGATGCGGGCATTGACCTCGCTGCTCTTGACACGCCCGATGGCGTGACGGCTCTATCGGAAATTCTGCTGTCCCACGTTGTCTCCGGTAGCGTCGCTGCCGCCGATGTGTCCAACTGCATGACCGCCGGAACGGTGAGCGGACACACCCTCGCCTTCACCGTCGGCGATACCGTGTCGGTGAACGGTGCGACCGTCACCACCGCTGATGTGCTCACCAGCAACGGCATCATTCACGTGATTGACACCGTGCTCTCACCAACCGCTACCCCCAGCGACATCCCCGCCACGGCAGGATGCACGGGTGATCATGACTCGCTGGTTGCTGCGGTGATCCAAGCCGAACTCCTGACCACCCTCCAAGGTGAAGGGCCGTTCACGCTCTTTGCCCCGACCGACCAAGCGTTCACGGACGCTGGCATCGACCTTGCAGCCTTGGACACCACTGAAGGCAAGGCGACTTTGACAGAGATTTTGCTCTCTCACGTAGTGGTCGGAGCTGTTCCTGCTTCGGCGGTTTCTGACTGCATGAACGCTGAAACGGTCAGCGGACACACGCTCTCGTTCGCCGTCGGCGACAACGTGATGGTCAACGGCGCCACGGTGATCACGGCCGACGTGATGACAAGCAACGGCATCATCCACGTCATCGACACGGTGCTCACCCCCACCAGTGCCTACAACGACATCACCCGAGCAGCCACCTGCACCGGCATTCACACCTCACTCGTCGCTGCTTTGGTTCAGGCTGAGTTGGCTGAAACCCTTCAGGGAGAAGGACCCTACACGGTCTTCGCTCCAACCGACCAAGCCTTTGCTGACGCAGGCATTGACCTCGCTGCCCTCAACACCGAGGAAGGCAAGGCGACCTTGACCGACATCCTGCTCTTCCACGTCTACGCAGGCACCCTCGCCTCAACCGACATCACGGAAGGCATGAAACTCCGAATGCTCAACGGCGATGATGCTGTTCTTTCACCAACAAAAGGCATTGAAGGCGCCAACATCACCCTTGCTGACGTTCAGACCTCCAACGGCGTCATCCATGTTATCGACATGGTCCTAACGCCCGCCGGAGGAGAGGAATCAACCGATGGTGCAAGCACATCGGGAAGTTCCGACGAAGGCGAGAATGACTGGATCATCTACGCCGGTATCGCTGTCATCGTCGCCATCGTCGCCGGAATCATCGTCGTTCGCCTCACACGTCGAAACGGAGAGGATTTGGAATCCATCCAAGCCCTCGGTCAAAACGAGACCGCAGCGGCACAAGCAGATGCAGGTGCGACAGCCTACGCAACCTCGGCTGCTGGCTATGGCACACAAGCCACTGCCCAGACCGACTATCAACAAGCCTACCAGCAACAGGCGTACCAGCCCGCTGCGGCAGCGGTTATCGACGACAGCGTGCTCAGTGCCTTTGAGGAAAGCGAACCCGCTCAAACCATGACGGCAGGTCAGCAGACCCAAGCCGTGGCCGTCGCTGCACAACCCGCTCAAGTTGCCGCTGTTGCCCAACCAACTCAGGCCGTGGCTCTGCCTGCGGCCGAGCCGGTCCAAGCAACGGTACAACCGGCAGCCGTCCAACCTGTGGCCGCTCAACCGGTCGCTGCGGCCGAACCAAAGGTCGTCAACCAGTGGTCCGACGACAACGGCCACACCTGGCGCGTGATGAGCGACGGTACCAACCGCTGGTGGAACGGAACTGGATGGCAGAAGGTCTGATGTGTCGGCCATACGTTCATTGAGTAGAAAACTCAGGAAACCACATTTGGGATACAGTCGCCGTTTCCGTCATCGTCATCCTCGTCTTCAGCATCGGAGTTTATCGGTCGCTGAAATACGGAGACCTGGGGAAATTGGTTGGTTTCACGAAGTTGATCTCAAAGGCGAACAATGATTTGTTTGACGGAGCAAGGAAGACGTTTGTTCTCAATGAGAACGGTGAAGAACGAACCGTTGAAATCAAAACCATCACCGATGCGATCAACACCATATTCACGCGAAGAAACGAGGAAAGCACGCTGCTGTATTTTGGTCCTCAACGGGAGGACGGCCTCCATCTCGTGTTTTCCGTGTACAACAAGTACGACGATGATTGCATGAAATTGGTCGAAAAAAACGGCGCTGAAGTCATTCGCACCTCAGAGTTCAATCTTGACAAGAGTGGCCTAGGTCCTGCCGCTGATGTGCTCGTTGACCTCATTGGTCGCATGGGAACCTCCACGACAACATGGTGGGGCGAAGAGACGGTTTGAGCCGATGAAAGACGAAGCCACAGTGACCGTTTCAAGCCAGTGAAAACGTGGACGGCGAACAGGAGTATATGAGCGACCAATCCGGCCCCAATCCATGGACCTGCCGGAACATCTGGGTGAGCGCTGTCGGTGGCTTACCGAAGGCAAAACGCCGGTCGGAAACGGTCCGGTCATCGTCTGGTTGAAGTCGTTGTTTCGAGTGCATGAAAACCCCGCCGTGGACGTTGGCCGATGGATGGCCCACCACCACAAGCGCCCCCTGCTGATTTACCACGGCCTCGATGAACGGTACCCCCACGCTTCTCTGCGCCATCACAACGTGGTGATGGACGCCGCCGTTGACCTGCATCAAGGTTTCAAGAAGCAAGGACTGAGGTACGTGTTTCACTTGGCCCGAGAAGGCCACCGCCCTTCCGTCATGAAGGCATTGGCGAAGCAAGCCAGCATGATCGTCACCGACCTTTTTCCACTCCCACCGTGGACGGATTGGGTGCGGTCGGTCGCTCGGATGGCAGACGGACCAGTGGTTGAAGTGGACGGGCACTGCGTGATCCCCATGCCGCTCTACGGCCGTTCAGTTGACCGTCCGTTCAAATTCCGAAACGGAACAAAGAAACTCAGAAAACAACGCCTGCAGCGACGCTGGCCTGAGGTGGACCTCGACGTCGATCCCTACGACGGCGAACTGCCTTTTGAGCCCGTGAATGTCGAACATCAACTGGCTGACCCCGACCAACGCTGGACGCTCCTCAAGCAGTGTAACGTCGATCCGACCGTCCACCCCGTTTGGCGGTTCAAAGGCGGAGAACAAGCCGCTCTGGCCCGATGGCAGACGTTTCGAGAAAAGGGACTCAGCGGGTATGCACGCCGACGAAACAACGCTGCGGACGCCGAGGGTGTATCGAGGATGTCCGCCTACATTCACTACGGAATGATTTCACCCATGAAAATCGCTCGAGAGAGCGCCGAACTGGGCACAAAATCGGCCGACAAATACCTCGACGAATTGCTCGTCTTCCGGGAACATGCTTGGCATCACATCTACGCTTCTGAGGACCCCTACGGTTTGCACAACCTCCCCGAGTGGGCCCGGCTTTCATGGCGCTCAACGAAGGATGACCCACGAACAACCCGGTATTCACTTCGCCAACTCCAACGAGCTGAGGTGCATGACCCGCTATGGGCGGCGTGCCAACGCTCCCTGCTTCGACACGGCGAGTTACACAACAACGTCCGCATGACATGGGGGAAATCCCTGACGCTGTGGACGCAGGACGTGGAGCAATCCTTGGCCTACGGCCAGGCCCTCAACGACATGTACGCACTCGATGGGCGAGACCCTTCCTCGGTGGTGGGTGTTCAATGGTGCCACGGATTGTTTGACCGACCGTTTCATCCGCCTGCCCCCATCCTTGGATTGGTTCGTCAGCGCGACGCCAGGACCCACATGAGTCGCCTTGACATGGACGCCTACCGGGCGTTCACCGACCGACCGGCGGGAGAGACGGCTCACCCCATCGTCGTGATTGGGGCCGGTTTGGCCGGAGCGGTCGCAGCCCGCATCCTCGCTGACCACGGCTTTGACGTCGTGGTGCTTGACAAAGGCCGACGGGTCGGTGGCCGCTGCTCCCGTCGTCGGGTGGACGATGTTGTCCTCACGCACGGTGCTCCTCAACTCAACCGTTGGCCATCGTGGATGAACCCGTGGGCCGAGGTGGAGGTGGATGAACAAAGGGCGGTGCCCCTTGAAAACGGACATCGTCTGTTGGATGGCCCGGAGACGGTTGGTCATTGGCTGGAAGGAATCGACGTGGTGACAAGCACCACCGTGAGTCGAATCGAGCAGGACGGGGAAACATGGCGCATCCTCAGCGAGGACGGGCATCAATGGCAAGCCTCGGGCATCATCGCAACCGCCCCGCTCCCTCAGTTGGGCCGGATGCTCTCCGATGCTCCGGAGTCGTGGTCAACCCACCCCTACGAGCCAACTTGGACCGTCGTCATCGCACATCAAACACCGCCGTCTCCGGATCTGTTGGAGCAAATGGCACGTTTGGGCTTGCACGTGGAAACCTCCGACGAGGGGCGAGGCGTGGTGGTCCACCTCTCAACCGACTGGAGCCGTGAACATCTTGAGATGGAACAGACCGAGGTGATTCAGGCCTTTATGGACATGATTGGAGAAAACAACACCAACGAAATTGACTGGTTGAAAGAGGCGACCATGCAGGCCCATCGTTGGCGCTATGGTCGATCAGGCAAATCAGGAGCGAGCGCCAACCTTCCAAGGTTCGTTGAGGCCGGTGATGCTTGGGGTGAGCCCGTTGGTACGGGCGAAGGTGCAATGCGCTCGGGTGCATGGGCAGCAGCGCACATCGCCTGGCAGTGCAGCCAACACCTCCAACCGAACAAGGCCCCCGTCCAGCAGACGCTTTTCTGAAGAACATCAAGGCGCAAAGGCCATGCACAGAAAGCCGTGGAAAAGCAATTGAAACTCATCATCAAACAATGAGGATTCCAACTCCTCTGCAGTGGTGGACAGTGGTCTGTAGAGCAACCCCCGCACGGGGTTATCACACAAACGAATATATTGTCCGCAATTGGCGAAACTACCATGGCCGAGGAGACCAATAACAGCCAACCACCTCAACCCATTCTTATCCAAGGGGGCGGAATTGAGACCTCAGAGAACGACCCAACAACACAGGATGACGCGCCTCAACCCACGCCAACCGAGCCTGTAGCCTCGCCAGACGAATCACAGCCAAACCCAACGAACTACCTCGCTGAAGCCATTGAACGTTATGAGGCTCTGAAGTCGAGACCCGACCCGGGAAACGTCTTGGCTGTCATCGGCTTCGTACTGATGGGCATTGGCCTCTTCATTGGCGTTTCAGCGGTCATAAATGCGTTCTCCGGAGGGTCCGGTGATGTCGATGATGGGTTATCGCTGTGTTTCGGTGGTCTGTTCATTGGACTCTTGGTTTGTGTGGGTGGTGTCGC
>CAXHCG010000122.1:0-5493 GCA_964014905.1 uncultured Candidatus Poseidoniales archaeon
TCGAGCTAAACTCATGCCTGTACAAGCGTTGGCAGTGGGGCATACTCATCGCTACCGTCGTAGTCGCCCGCATACACAAGGGTCCCCTTGTTTACATGCACAATCGTGTCGACTCTAGAGTCGTTTGCTATCCATCGAGTATGACTATAGACCAATCTGAAAACGTTTTCTCATGGAGCAGGAGAAGGCCCCTCTTGCTACGCATTACAAATTACCCTTGTTTCTGACTCTCTTTGCGAAAACATTGAATTTCATTTCCAAGGGACTAACAACACGTTTTCTCTGGAAAATCTTCTGTAGTCCAATCAAATTCAAGCTTCCCCCCAGAGAGGCTGAGTTTTACAACAAGACCGAACAGGAAAAGATACAGACGAAATCCGTAAGCAGGAAAATCATGGTTTATCGGATTCCAAACGATGGCCCTAAAGTACTCTTTGTGCATGGTTGGAATGGAAGGTCTAGCCAGTTCTACCGAATCATAGAATTGCTTTCGGATAACGGCTACGATATTACGGCTATTGATCTTCCGGGTCATGGAAGGTCAAGTAGAAGCAACACAAACCTTCCAGAAATTGTGGATTTGGTCTCCGAGATAATGAAATCCAGGGGACCTTATCATGGGGTTGTTTGCCATTCGTTTGGAGGTGTCGCAGCACTCAATTCCTTGAGGCACGGAGATGATTGTGAGAAATTGGTTCTGATATCTACGGGAATGTATGAAGTCAAGCCGACGTTCAAGGGCTTCGTTGGCCTTTTCGGGTTGGATGCGGAATACTATACACACCGATTGTTTGAACTCGCTGAGTTGATACACGGCGTCAATCCCGGGGACCTTGGATTGGATCAGTTTTCTGCCCAAATTGAGACGGAGACGTTGATTGTTCATTGCGAGGATGACAAGGAGGCGGTGAAGGAAATTGCTCTCGCTTTGCATGAGGACATGAAACATTCCACACTGCACCTGACAGAAGGACTCAAGCACAGAAGGATTCTAAGAGACGAAAAGGTTGCAGAGATGGTACTGAATTTCTTGTAGGCCGTTTCGTGCCTACCTGTCATTCTTCTTCCCGGATGAGAATAGTGGTATTCGAACCAAGAGCCAACGATTCTCTGTATTTTTCCTCTATCACTGCCAAACGTTCTTCGCTGATATCATAGGCAGTTGCAAGGTTGCCCAACAAAACCTTCTCCCGGGAAGTCAATACAAAATCCTCAATCGTTTCTGCATACGCTTCGAGATACTTCAATTCGCCAGGGGTGTACTCTTCTGGGATTAATCTGCTCGAGAAGACATCGAGGAGGCGAATAATAGGATGTCTTGCAAAAATAATGATTGCACCAATGAAGACACCACCAAACATACCATACCCCACCACGTTTTCCATGGCTTCACTTACGAAGACAAACGAAAATGCACCGAATCCTGCGAACATCGTATTTCTGAATGTGTTTCGCAAATTAGCATCAATTCCAAACACAGTATCCTTTAACGTGGCATGAACAAACATCAGTGCTTCAAAACCAATGGCGGCAGGCGTGATGACCAGCGTGAGACTCCAGAGGAAAAAGAGTGTTCTGTCAAGCGAGGTTGGATCGGCTCCATATTGGACACGGATACTGTCCGCAAATTCGAAAAATACGCCACCATTCAATGTAGGCAATACGGCCAATACGATGAAGAAGAATGACAGTTGACCAATGACTTTCCCTAGAAATCCGATGTAAAGAGAACGCGAAGAGAGCGTTCCATAGGTTGTCGTTCCTTCCGTATCCCGCTGACTTTGCTTCATCGATGCACGAAGAAAGAGTAGACCGATGAGAGAGAAGATTGGGCCGAGTAAGATGATTCCCCAAGATCCGACAGGTTCGTCTACAACCGCTCTGTCAAAATCCCTGGAACATGTTCCAATCTCTGATGCATACTGGTTGACCCGTTCGGTAATGGAGCCCCACCAATTCTTGACTATTGGCTCACTGCCCGCCTCATTGCATATAATCCAAGAAGCATTTTCAAAACCAAACCCTTCTTGACCCCTTAGGAAAATCCAGATCATAAGGCCAAGAGCTGGGGCAAGATACCAGACATGTTTCTTCAGTGTATCATTATGGAGAAACTTGAGTAGATTCACCCGATAATAGATGGGGAATGATATGTAGAGCAAGATGGATGTAATTTGGGCGACCATGAAGGGCTCCATCTTCAATGGGAAAAGGATGTCCCAGAGGCTTTGCCAGTGCGATGAATAAGGGACCACTTCCAAGGCTAAAAACGACGCTTTGATACCTTCGCAGAACAATAGAACTGCCATAAAGCGGTTCTCTGCAGATCGAGAGTTGGCTTTCAAAACAAGATATGAGAGCCCAATCATCCAAACTAAAACAACAAGAGAGAAGATGGCCACAATCTGATAAAAACCATACAAACTTTCAGGAGAGAAAGCACTGGAGTAGTAATCAAAAGCCTCGCTCATGTTGATTCTTAGATATTTCAAAGTTATAATCTATGTTCATGGGGGCCCCATGCAGACTTTGACAATCATGAGGCTACCGTTGTACACTCATGCAAAACCTGAGCTTTGTGATTCACGAGAGTCGCCCGAAAGAGCCGAAGAGGACCGAGCCAACAAGAACCTCCCTCGGGTTCAAACCGGCTTCGGGATTGAAGCGAGGCCCAATTGGATTCTCGTTTATGTTGTCTGTGGGGTTCCTGCCATCATCTCATTTGGAAGTGCAGGAGTGTTCGAGGTTGGCCTGCAGGGGCTTGAGCAAGTGCTTTTGTAGTCGGTCACAAAATTTCACTCATGCGTAAAGGACAATTGGTGGGCGAAAGCAGAGCGTTCCTGACCACGTCCCGAACGATTGGCGTGGCCATCGTCAGCGTCTTCCTCATCGGCATCTCCCTGGGTGTAGCGGTGAGCCAAGACGGCTTGGGTCTGTTTTCCTCGTCGCAACCATCCTTTGCTGCCACGGTGGATTACGGCATGGGCACCAACCAATACATCATGGTCGAAGTTGACGAAGGCGACAACGATGAGGAAGTTCTCATCGAACACATTTTCCATGTCTTTTTCTTCCAATCGAGCGACCGTGGAGGCCTTGTAACGTGGGACTTTGGAGACGGCGCTACCGCCACCGGTACGGTCGTGAACCACAGCTACTCCGAGCCAGGATTCTACAACGTTCAGGCCACGGAATTGTTGGATGGCTCCGTTGAAATTGTTGAGTTGTTCGTCGCAGTGGACTTGATTTCTCAGGCTGAAGTTGACAACATGGAGTGTGTTTGCGCACCGACAGCCAAGGACACCATCATCGTTCTTTCACAGCATGAAGGTCAATCCGCTCTCGAAGGTTTCGTTCAGGTGGAACACGATGGAAACAGTGAATCCTGCTCGTTGCGTAATCCGCTGCAGGAGTGCCATGTGCGGGTCATCTTGCAGCGCTTGAGCGGAGGCGACGTTGTTGAAGAATCGGTCCTCTTTGACGAAACCTTCCGAAGCAACGAGAAAGTCATTGACTTCACCCTGCAAGATGTCGGTCTCGGGCCAGGAGAGCGCCTCCAACTTCGCCTTGAGACCGACCAAATTCGTGATTGGCACAAACCAACCGCTGAATGGCACACAACTGCTCCATTCGTCGTTGCATGAATCACGGCCCACCGAGGGTCACCTTTTGCGCCCGTGTCCTCGCCGTTTTCCCCGACGACATCAACATCAGCCCGACGGGTATTCCACAGACCATCAAGCATGGCGCGACAAAAACCATCCCTAAGCCAAGCGTCGCAAACAAGAATCCCGAGACGATGATGACGTTGGTTTTTGGTCCGATGTAGAGCAACTCAAGAATGTAGTAAAGGGTTACAAAGACCAGAGAAAATCCAGCCATTTCCCGCTTTGTCGTGGAACGGGTCTCCTCATTGGAAGGATCCGTGCCCATGGTCTTGACTTGTGGCTTCGTTGTTATATCCTTCTCGTGAATTTAATCGGCATGATCGGGCGTTGGTTTGATCGTGAACAATCCTAGGATTCATAGGGCGAGTGGACCACCGGTGTTTGCATCACCATGTCGCTGTTCGACCCCAAAGGCTCCTACAAAGCGTTCTTCTTCTGGTACATCGCTGGATTTTTTTCCTTCATTTTCCTCGTCATGGGGCTGCCCCGATTTTTGGGTGCTTCAGGTTCCGTAGGCATTGACGCTGATGGGAACTACGACCTCGGTTTCCCCCAAACCTATTTTGAAACGATGTACGTTCTCGGTCCGGCTACGTTGGGGGTCATGATGTTTCTGAGTTGCATCCTCATCACCTGGATGACCTCAATAAAAAAGGGCGGTGAAGCCCTCATCATCGGTACGCTGTGCGCTGTATTTGTCGGCCTTTTTGTGACCATGTCCATGCAAGATGCGCTCAGCGGCAATCTAAGCGATATCACCGGATCGTTTGAAACCGTGAATGTCTCAAACCGAGCGGTCGCTGGCTCACACGTCTTTGTAGGGACCCTCTTTCTCTGGCTGAACTTTTTGTTGGAACTCTTCCGTTTCAAGCCCGAAGAAGAATTGGACTTCTAATTCTATAGAACACGGTCATCTCTCTGTTTCAGGGGGAAAAAGCGCCGGGCTGGTAGGTCCATCGGAGCGAGTCTTTGGGAAGTTCAGCATAGTGGGCCTGAATGCGAGGTTCATTGGCCATCGCATCGTGGTAGGCCAACAGGACCGGGTAGTCCGCCAAAACCGAGGCATGAACACCGTCAAAATTTCCGGAAAACAAGCCAAAGACGTAGGTGAAGACCATCAGGTCGGCGATGTTCATTGATTCTGTTCCTGCAATCCATGGGGTTGATGATTCCTGAATTTTCTTTTCCAAGATTTCCAATCCTTTGGTTCCTTTTGCTTCTGGAAGGAAAAGAGCCTCTCGGGCCTTTGTTCGTTCCTCAACATCGTCAATTCCAAACGTTCCTTCCAATATTGAGAAATGGGGCCCGATTCCATCGATGAACTCATCCACTTTTGCAGCCAGAAAGGCGTTGGTTGGAGTGAGGCCGCATTGGTGGCCGAGGTAGCGGAGAATGGCCACGGATTCGGCGAGACCGCCTTCAGGCGTCTCGAGAAAAGGCACCATGCCCCAAGGCAGCACCCCTTCTTTCTTCATTTTTGAGAACAACTTGCCGTCGATCTCTATGTCCTCCCAATCAAGGTTGGAAAGGGAAAGGGCTACACGTGCAGCCTCGGCTCGTCCTGGGATTGGCCAGTAGTACAGTTGGTAGGGTTTGGTCGTCATGAAATCATCCTCGTGTCTCCCAAGGCAACGCCCCTCTTGAAGCGTTGCGTTCACCGACGAGGCTTTGCCGAAGCCGATTTCACTCGGCACTCTCTCAAAACCAGAGAACGCAGAATAGCCAATGGAATGAAGCAGCGAGAACCTGCACGGTAACACCATGCTCTCTGATTCCGTTCAAACGCCGGACTTCGAACGATGACTCGTGTTCAGGTGCGTAATTA
>CAXHCG010000123.1:0-5480 GCA_964014905.1 uncultured Candidatus Poseidoniales archaeon
GGGTAACTTGGACGGTTTCATTGTCCCAAGGGCCATCCACGCAGGTCATCGCATGAAAGGACGCCGACACACACTTGGCCTTCAACGAGACCAAACCGAAAGCAACCGAGAGCGCTTCATTCCGCCGCCGCTTTACGGTTTTACACTCCTGGTGTCGCGAAAGGGTTTCCCAAAGGCCAGCGTTCGAAACATGCTTGACCCCAGTGCAGAATTGGCGTACAGGCTTGAAGCATCGTTGATGGAAAGCATCGACCCGAAGTTGAAACCGATTGTTGGGGCCTACATTGAACAACGAAAAATCTCCACCTTGCTCAAAAAAGCATCTGAGGCAGGTGACGAAACGCTCCTTGACACCTTGGTGAATCCGAACAAGAACCGTGCTGCTTACAAGAGTGGGCCGCGGGTTGAAATGTTGATTGAGACACTGACGTCAGATGGAACGGTCACGGCTGCCTGCGAACGCATTGTCCAGCCAGAAAACAGCCAGATGGGCCTGGTCACGTTGTTGCGGGAATTCATGGACCTGCTCGCCGTCATGACCACCGACCACGAAGAAACCAAGCGAAACATTCCGGGTATGCCAGCCAGTTTTATGGAACCGAGACCACGCCTCATGGACTTGGATGATTAAACGAGTCTCCGCCATCCTCTAGACCTTCAAGAACAGGCTTCCTCTAGGCCACCGGACGGCGAAGACATATATGCTTTCAATGCGGCAAAACCTGTAGAGGTGAGGCATCCATGGACACGTCAGCGATGTTGGGTGAACTTTACCAAGCCCGTTTTGACGCCCTCAAAACACTCGCCCAAAAGCATGACATTTCCAAATCAGGGCCGGTTGAAGCTCTGCGAGCCCGCTTGATACGCCACCTTGTTTTCCCGGATTGGGACTTTTCATCCGCAGGCCTCCGCACCATCCCGAACAGCGAGCTGGGTGAGATCCTTGGCGTGTTTGGAATCAAGAAATCAGGCTCCATAAAAGCAAGACGGCAGCGCCTTTTTTTGCATCTGAATCACGACCCTAAATCCCTTGCAGTGGAACGCCTTGACGACATGACACGAGACGAATTACACGCCATGTGCAAAGATTTTGAACTCGCTCTCTCGGGAAATAAACAAGCCCTCCTCGCTCGCATAGCGGGGGTGTTGGCTTCGCAAGAAAACGCATGGGGCAAAGTCAAGAAAAGTTTGCGTCGACCACGAGGAAAGGTCAAGATTCCAACCATTTCGGCTCCTGCAAGCAAGACCGAACTCCCAACGATGGACGAAACGGTCGCAAATTTTGTTGAGGAGCACGATGCGGGTTGGACCTTTGAAGAGGAAACGGGGCTAAGAGAAGACTTAGCGAACTCCGGCCACAGTGTTTCGGATTCCACCGTTGACGCCATTGTCGAAGCCCGACTTCGGCCGGAACATGAAGCCGCCTCGCCAGCGATTCCGCCGATGATTCAGGAGACTGGAGGCCGTGAGGTCCACAGCCTTGAGACCGAGACTGCGCTCATGGAACTTCGAGAGCGAACAGCAGAGATCAATTCATTTGCCAGGGATTTCCTCATGGTGAGTTCAACCACCAACCAAGACGACATGGATGCATTTATTCAATCGCTGCGAACTCAAGGATTTGCTACTGATTTACCTCCCGTCCACCAAGCCGTGGCAACGATCATCATGGAACTCGACTATCGAGTGCAAAACGAAACAAACGCCGCAACGGCCATGCCGCAATCTTGGAGCGAACGTGAAGCCCTCCGACGATTTGAGGAAGTTCGTAGCACCTTAAGGGACCGATTAGAGAACATCCTGGCCCTGCACCAAGACAACACCGTGAAGGCACGAGTGGCCTTTGAGCAAGAAGGGCGTGAGCTTGATTTGGATTTGCGGGTTCCAAGCGTCTCAGGAAGGTTGCACGCCTTGTTTGATCTCCACATCGAGATCGCTGAGTCACAAGCCCTTCACGACCCGGTTGTCCAACGTCGCCAACGCATGCTCCGCATCCTCCACCGAGGTGCAGTTCACATGTCCGAATCAGAGCGAACGACCATTGAGCGCCTTGAGCGGAACATCGCCTCGTTTGAGGAATTGGTCCAAACCATCCTTGAATCTGGAGAAGAAGGGTTTGACGAGGCACAACAAGCACTGGTCATCCGCTTTTTGGAATCCAAAGGGTACAACGTCAACACCAGCACACTTCGTCCGCGAATCTTGGCTTGTGCCGGCATACTCGGAGCGGAATTGGGTTACCTTTCACCGAGTGAAATCCCGCGAATTGCTCCGGGCGTCTTGGTTACAGAAACGGAAGTTGATGCCATTGTCACGGAACTCAAGTCGCTTGCTGCGAGCTTCAAACCGAGGGTTGAGGCGGTTCAGGAAGAAGAGGAAGCCGTGGCCGAATCGGTTTCAGACGCATCGGACAACATCGCTCGTGTTCGAGGAAAAATTGACCGCATCGATGACCTGCTGAACCGCCTAAACGGTTGAATCAGTGTTGTTGAGCATAGAAATTCTGGACGACCGAAGTGACCGTTTGGATGTCCGAAATCCCACGCTGGCAAAGGTCCTCAATGATGGCTTGGCGTTGGGACACATGACGCTCAAACACGTCGGGGGTGACGCCTGCAGCGTTGCAAATGGTTTCACGCAACTTGGATGGAATGCCCGTTTCCTCGATTTGATCGGTGGCGGCATTGTACTTCCAAATGGCGTTTAGGCGAGGCTTGTCGCCCTCCATCCCAGCGACTTCAGCCACTTCGGTAATTTTACGGGCGGTCTTCCCGTTCACGTGCAACCGTGCTTGGATGATGATGAGATCAAGACCGCTGAGCATGATGGGGGGGACACTCATCGGAGGATTGATCATTCGAGTCACGGTTTCTTGAGCGGTGTTGGCGTGAAGGGAACCAAATGACCCGTCGTGACCTGTGTTCATCGCCGTGAGCAGGGTCGCACACTCTGGACCGCGAACTTCACCGACGATGATTCGGTCAGGCCGCATGCGAAGACTGGACTTCAAGCAGTCGTTCATGTCCACTTCCTGCGTACCATCGGGTCGTTCCCGACGCGTTTCCATTCGCAACCAATGGTCGTGATAGACCTGCAACTCAGCCGTATCTTCAACGGTGAGAAGACGACGAGACCAAGGGATGTACATTCCCAAACAATTCAGGGTCGTGGTTTTACCCGAACCGGTACCTCCTGCAATGACAAAGTTGGCCGGGCGACTATCGAGGCCTTCAATCCAAACCCACATCATGGCAGCCAAACGAGAATTAACCGTTCCAAAGTTCACGAGGTCAATCATGGTGAGGGGGTCTTCCTTGAACTTACGAATCGTGAGTGTTGGACCGTCTGGCGAAACAGGTGGGACGGTTCCATTCACACGGGAGCCGTCAGGTAGACGTCCATCGAAGATAGGCACAAGGCCGGGTCCATCACCCAGCGGCACGTTGGTGAATGAAGCGATGTTTTTCGCAATCTGTAGGCCGGATTCATCGTCGATCCAAATGTTGGTTCGGCACATGCCGTGGTTGCGGTGCGCCACCTTCACGCATTGCGTACCACCGTTGTACATCACTTCTTCAAGCGAATCGTCTTCAAACAGCGCTGCGAGGTCGCCGTAGGGGTTTGGTTGGATGTCTCCGTCAACGTGGTAAATTGGCGAAGGGTGGTTTGGTTCGGTGTAAATCGTTACGCGACCGTATTGCTCAAGAATCTGTTCTGACATGGTTCAACCCCCTACTGCTTTGACGGCCCCGAGGTAGAGGCCCATTGACACCGTCATCCACATTGGCAGCCACCAAAGCGTATCCTTCAATCGGCCCATCATGCGGCCGGAAACACCGACGGCAACCGCAGAGGCTGCAGCGAAAAACAAACTGAAGGTCTGGTTGAATGCAGTGATTTGGAAGCCTTTGCTTGCTGGAGCAAACAAGCCGACGATGAAGGCGATGAGCACAGGTAACCCAACACTCACAAAGATGATGATGAGCATACCTCGACCGGATAGTTCAGTCTCGCGCTGATTCATGAGGTCGTTGAGTCGCTCGTAATCCCTGCTCAGATCTGAAAGGATTTCACGAAGCGAAGAGTCCTGTTGAATGGCGGTCTCGATAAGCATCATTACCCGCTGAACCTGACTCGAACGGGTCTTGGCAGCAAAAGCGGTAAGGCTCGCCTCAAAAGAGGAGGCATGGGCCTCTTTGAGCGTTTCAGCCAGCAAAGACGCCAGCAAACCATCGTTGGATTCAGATTGCTCCATCATCGCTTCTTGTAGACCACGACCGGCACCGACAGAATCGGACAGCGCTTCGAGGAACGTAGGGAGTTGATTTTCGATCGAGCGTCGACGACGCCGTTCAATCATGGGAGGTATACCTCCACCTATGCAGGCCATTGAAAGGACAACGAGGTACAGAAGAAGCGGCGATTCGTTGAACGACTCAAGAATTCCAAAAATCATCCCTTCACCTCACAAACCTGGGTCTTTGGTGTGCGCCTTCAAACCAACAAGGGCCATTCCGACCAGAGTCAAGATCAGACCCATGTTCACCACGCTGTTAATGACGGCGGAATCCGGCAAGGACATGAACGCACCAAGATCGCCGGACATCAGCTGTGGAACGAGCCCGACAATGGAGAGGATAATGGGTCCAATCATTCCTATAGAAAGCAACGTCTCAGGGACACCCCCCAGTTCCTCGATGTACTTTTCGACGGCTTCAGAACGCTCCTCTTCCATTCGAGCGCCTTGCTTTTTCAGGGTTTCAACCAAATCGGTGTTTTGAGTAACGTTGGTGTAGAGTGTGTTGAGCAAACGTTTGTATCCAGGGGATTCGGCTTTCTTCATCATCGCCTTGAGTTCCTTGTCAAGGCCGCCACCCGTCCCCTTACGGAGCCGGTTCATCATTGAGGAAAAATCCTCTGAAATGATGCCGTAGCCGCCGCGGCCAATGGTGTGTATCGCCGCTTCAAGACCAACGCCCGAAGACATCAACACGTCCATGGTACGAATCACATAGAGGAGTTCTTGCTTTTCTCCCAGTGCGCGCATGATGCAAACCTCCTCAAATGACGTCTTCAAGCAGTTCGAAGTGGAACCCTTCATTGGTGCTGTCGTATTCCATCACGGCAAAAATAACCTTGACGTCTCGTTCTTCGAAGGGGTCATGGATGTAAGGTTGACCGGTTCGAAACATGCCGACGATTCGTTTGTACTCGTCAATGGAGAGTTCTCCACGGACGGTGTACATGGTCGACTCAGATCCTTCATCGTGCAAATCATCCCCTTCCTGCCCGCGAATAACGGTGCGGGTAAGACGGCGAGTCATTCGAACTTTGATGTCAGCGTTCGCAATTCGCACCCAATCTGAACTTGATGTCCCCGTTGCGGGCCGAATAAAGA
Organism: uncultured Candidatus Poseidoniales archaeon; assembly: GCA_964014905.1. Lineage (GTDB taxonomy): Archaea > Thermoplasmatota > Poseidoniia > Poseidoniales > Poseidoniaceae > Poseidonia. The sequence goes on from CAXHCG010000123.1 coordinate 5,399, forward strand.
AATCCATTCCAGCCATGTCTTACCCCTGATTTCCCCACGCCGTGAGAAGGACTTGAATGTGTTGGAGGTGACTCACGCCGAA
>CAXHCG010000124.1:0-5474 GCA_964014905.1 uncultured Candidatus Poseidoniales archaeon
CCTTCGGGCGCTCAAGCAGAAAAAGAAACTCCGTGCTCGATTTAACGACCGAGATGACCGGGAGACCTGGGATTCCATGCTGGCGGACATCGTCCAAGCCGCTGATGACCGAACATGGTCTCATGCAGGCATGTTGTTGGACCAAATGACATCGGCTCTTGACCGTGAAGGTCACGCCATGGAAGAAGCCCGTGAATTGCATGAGTTCGTCTCTGAACAATGGGGCGTGTTGCGCAATCAGTGCGAGGCTGCCCACATCAAGGCCGTCGACGAAGACCGTCGAGCTTGCGAAGAAGCGATTGCTGGTGCAGAACACGCCCTCGAAGTAGCCCGTATCGAAGAAGCGCTTGCCTTCCTCGGTTCTGCCGACGCAGCCATGGAACGTCTGCGACGGCGCATCTAATCACGCATCAAGGAGTCCGTTCTTTTTGGCCGCTTTCAGATCGATACCGGCGGGAAGACCAAGGTCGACCGGTAGGCCACCGATGGTGATGGTCAGTCCGGTGAGGTGAGTGAAGAGGCCAAGCGGCACATCATCAACGAGCCCCTTGTAGGCTTTTTTGGTGGCATGTTGGCTCACGCCCTTTTCACTTAACATGAGCGACCATGCATTTGATTTCAGCGCATGCTGCTTCAACTCGGTTGAATCAAACACCGGTGGAATCGCTGTGTTATGCAGTTTCCATGACCGTTTCCAATCGGTTTCATCTTCCACTGCCCAACGGATTTTGGTGGGTTCAGAAGGAGGCCGTTTCGCCTTTCCAAGGGAGGCAAGTTGATGCAAAACAGCCCGCACATGCGGGTGCCGAGGGGACGAGGTCGCCAGTTGCTTTACGCTGTTGATGGCGGTCAGGGTTCGCCCACCGTCAAAATTGAGCAGTGCCTTCACCAAGTTGCCATGTATCCACGATTCGTCTCCAAGGCCAGCCAACGTTCCCTCGAGGTGATTGAGGGCTTCTTCACTCTGGCCGTTCATTCGCATTCTTGCGATTTCAGAGAGGTACATTGACCGTTGAGCTGGTTGGCGTACAGGGGTTGTGCGAAGCGATACATTCCCGCTTTGAAACTCGTTCAGCATACGGATGTTGTCTTTTCGTAGTGGGTCAATGCTCAACATGGAGATGCCTTGTCTGTCAAGATGTAACTGGCCGCAGAGCAGACTGGCTGCCCAGCGAAGGCGTACGGCTTCAATGTCGTCGTTGTTGAGCAAGGCCAACCGCGGGATGGCTTCACGGTAATCGCGCTGAGCCAAGCTTGCTGCACACAAAACGAGGCGGGAAATTTGCGCATCTCGGCCACCTTGAAGGGCCAGCAAGTCAACGGCCAATTCTTCAGCCTCATCCCAACGACCTAAGCCGACGTGGAGAAGCATCTCCGCTTTGGTTGTACGGATCATGTCCAATCCGACAAGCGTCGCTTCTCTTCCCTGTGTCGAGGCCTCAAACCGTTCGATAGCGGTGTTCCAATCGTCCTTTCCTAACAGTTCGCTTGTTGGACGCTGTTTGAGGTAAATCATATCGCTCATCCCTCGAAGGCGAGTTCGGTCTTCGTCCATCGATGCGTCGAAGTTAATTTCATCCAGTTGTGCTGAGCGCTTTCTCGAAAAAGCCCAAACGAAGAGAAAAGCGACCTGGCCGCCGGAGGCTAACATCCACGTCAACTGCTCGAGCATGTCTTTTTCAAACACCGTGCAGACACCGCTCTCCCATCTGCCACACTGCGCCCCTTGTGGGAGAAAACTGGAATCCCAGAACGTGATCATCGCAAGAGCAAGAAGCAGCATGGATTGGCCAGCAAAGCCGGTGAAGCAGAAGTTGAGAACGTTGGCCTGCTGTATGGGTTCTGCTCGGAGCAGACGGCTGTCAGCGAGGCGGATGCCGCCCCATCCAGAGACATCTTGAATGTCGAGAAAGAGGATTCGAGCCACTTCGTAAACAAAGAGGAATCCGATGGCGGCGACGTTGAGGAGAAGGAAGAGGAGGAGCGTTGTGACAATTGGAACTCGAATGCCGGCTTGAGGGATGTACGAGAACAACTCAATAAGTCCAAAACCAAGCAACCCTCCTTCTTCCATGTAGGTCGATTGTGGGCGGTATTCTGGTAGGTTTAACACACGGTCTGAATGGGCGAACATGTCCGGGTTGTACAACAACAGCAGGAGTGAGATGACGGTATTCACGGCCACAAATGGCATCGCAATGAGGTTGACGTTAACCACCTGAGCGATGAATTGCTGTCGTGCATTCGGTAGATGGTTGTGAAATGGAGAAGCCCCGCCTTTGGCGATTTGCTCGGATGATTGTTTCAAAGCATGCCACGAAGAACCGAGGATGCGTCCATAAGCCAAAACCGCTGGGCTGAAGGCAACCAAGGCAATCATGCTGTATTGCGTCGTTTGCGAAACGTCTCTGGCGTAGAGAACAAAGCCGACCCCCAGAGCCAGCAATAACCATGCAATGGAAAGCGCAACGTAGGATGCGTTTCGAAGTGTGGAGTTGCTCTGCAGCGACGCCCGGCTAACGCCGATGGGGCGAATGACTTGAGCGCCAAGCGAGGTTCCGGTTGAGACGATGGCGGGGAGGATGATGAGCAGAAGTGCAAAGCCGATCGATGCGGCGTGGTAACCGTCAGAACCCCCGGCTCGGAAGTTGAGAAATTCAAACAAGAGAACAAGGCTCCCCGTCAGGGCCATCAAGTAGGAGACAACACCAAACCGTGTCCCTTTCCTTGACAAGAGCATTCGAACATCGTCAACGGTGGAGGTGACTTGGTGAACCTCATAGTTCCGTTCACCGGTTGGGAAAGCGACCTGCAGGCCAACGAGTTGCCGAGGAACGATGTATCGCCAAAAGAACCAAGCCGTTAGAGAGGCAAACAGGAGCGGCAAGAACATGTCCCATGAATACCCTTGAATGATGGACGGCGAAGTCATGAAGTCTCACTCGGAAGGGGGGGGAACCAGCGATGGTTGGCTGACCTTTTCGCTAATTTCAGTGGTGATGGATGAAACGAAGTCGTGCAGAGGGATGCCGGCGATTTGGTCGCCGTTTCGGGCGCGAAGACTGACCGTGCCGGTTTGCTGTTCCTCATCGCCGAGGATAACCAAATACGCCGGTTGGAGTTTTCTGTGGTTTCGAATTTTCTTCATGATGTTGTTGTCAGAGTCATCAACTTCAACGCGAACATCGGCGTCCTTCAGCGCTTGAGCCACCTTACCAGCGTAGACCTTGTGCTCCTCTCGAATCGAGATGATGTGGCACTGCGTTGGGGTGAGCCACGTGGGGAAGCGTCCGCCAAAGTGTTCGATCAGAACACCGCAGAATCGTTCCATCGATCCGAATGGGGCGCGATGAATCATCACGGGCCGATGCATTTCTCCATCGCTTCCTTTGTAGGTCAAATCAAACCGCTCAGGAAGGTTGTAATCCACTTGAACCGTTCCAAGTTGCCATTCACGACCAATCACGTCCTTGACGACGAAGTCAATTTTCGGTCCATAAAACGCTGCTTCGCCTTCTTCCTCCGACCAGGCTACTCCCAAGGATTCTGCCGCTGCCCGGCAGGCTTCCTCGGCTTTGTCCCATCGCTTTGGGTCGCCGACGTATTTGGAGGAATCCGGGTCCCTCAGTCCGACACGAACCCGGTAGTCTTCCATGCCGAGTTTGTCAAAGATGATTTGGACAAGTTCAATGCATCCAAGAACCTCCTCAGCCAGCTGATCCTCGGTGACAAACAGATGCGCATCGTCTTGTGTGAAGCCGCGAACTCGGGTCATGCCGGAGATTTCACCGGATTGCTCCCAACGGTAGACGGTGCCAAATTCAGCGAGCCTCAACGGAAGGTTCCGATACGAGCGCGCCTGGCTTGCGTAGATTTTGACGTGGTGTGGACAATTCATTGGCTTGAGCATGTATCCATCAATCTCACCCGATTTCATCATGTTGGAGAGGTCGCCACAGGTGCATCCTTCATCCGCCAACTTGTTCATCAATTCGCGTTCAACCAGCGGTGGGTACTGCGAATCTTGGTAGTAGGGGAAGTGGCCAGATGTTCTGTACAGGTCCAACTTTCCGATGTGGGGTGTGAACACTTGAGCGTAGCCCTGTCGCCTGAGGTGATGAGAAATGAAGTCCTGCAGTTCTTGGCGAATGACGGCGCCACGGGGCGTCCAAAGAATGAGCCCTTGGCCCACTTCTTCGTCGATGTGAAAGAGTTGCAAATCTTTGCCGAGTTTGCGATGATCTCGCTTTTTCGCTTCTTCCAAACGGTTGAGTGTGGCCTTGAGTGCATCTTTGGATGGTTCAACCAAGCCGTAAATGCGGACCAATTGCTCCCTGTCCTGATCCCCTCGCCAGTAAGCGGTTGAGATTGAGGTGAGGCGGAAGTGCATCAGTTTCGAAGTGCTTGCAACGTGCGGCCCAAGGCAGAGGTCGTACCAATTTCCCTGCGTGTAGATGGTTGAACCGTCCCCCGCTTCCAATCGCTCATCGATAATCTCCAGCTTGTATGGATTGGATTCAAAGTGTTCCCGTAGGCTTGCATTGTCAAGTTCAACCCGTCCAATGGCCAAGTTTTGACGGGCCAGTTGCTGCATCTTTTTCTCAATGGCTTTGAGGTCGCTTTGGGCGATGGGTTCCATTGCAAAGTCGTAGTAAAAACCACCCTCGATTGCAGGACCGATGGTCGGTAAGGCACTGGGATACAACTCAACAACTGCTTGAGCCAAGAGGTGAGCCGTTGAGTGTCGCAAAATGTACATCCCTTCGTCGGACTCGGTGCGAATGCCCTCGACGGAGCAGGACGTGTCCAAGGCTGCCATCAAATCTTTTTGCGTTCCATCCACCTTGGCCGCAACGCACCCGTGCTTTTTGCCCAGAGCGTCCGTGACGACTTCGCCGCATGTAATTCCAGCGGCGTATTCGTTCACTGTACCGTCTGGCAGCGTGATGTGAATCATGGCCATGCTTTCATCGCTCCGTCAACCCCTACGGGGTTGCGCCTTTGCTATGAATCCCGCGCTTCGCCGGGTGCCCTAGCGCACCGTTCTACCATTCAACATCAAAGTCGTCACCCGGCTGAACACTCGGGGCCTTGAGCACCGTTGGTTCGGTGGGTTTTGGCGACGCTCGTTGTGGTTCATCGGGTTTAATTTGAGGGGGCTTAACCGTGAAGGAAGTTCGGTCTTCCACGGCGTCAATGCGCTGATTGTAGACGCTTGGGAGCGAGGGTTGCTTTTGCCTTTCATCGTCTTCAGCGGCGGGTGTTTTTGACACCAATTTCTCCTCACCAGCCTTCAATTCCGCGAAATCCCGGGCAAGAATGTCGTCGAGGTTGGGTTCATCCGAGGGTGGCCCTTTCATGATGGACCATCCAAACCCTTCCTCATGAAGGCTGGGGTCATTTTCATCTCAATTGCTTCATCTTTGGACTGTCTCTTATACACATCTGACGCTGCCGACGAAGGTTCGAGTGTA
>CAXHCG010000125.1:0-5470 GCA_964014905.1 uncultured Candidatus Poseidoniales archaeon
GGACAAGCCATCTCCGCTCAAAAGCGAACCTCGCAAGCCCTTCGTCACCGCATCGGCCGCCATCTGTACAGGGCGGTGGAAGATGGACTGGATGCTGCTGGTGACCAAACTCAATTGGAGGTCTTCGGGATTGCTCTCGGACAATTGATTCCACCCTCCATCTGAACCGATGGTGAATTTGACTTCGGGGATGGTCAAGGAGAGTTTGATGGGTTCTTCATCGCTGACAACCCCGTCAGGTGCTTCAATCCCGGAAATCGAAGTGCGAATTTCGAACGCTGAAAGGTCCATCACGCCGAAGGGGTTGTCTTCTTCTTCAGCGATGTCTCCAAGTCCGTGGATACCGTCGGTTACCACTTCACCGAAGCGCTTGCTAAGGTCCTTCATGCCTTGGCGGGTCGCTTCAAGGGCGAGTGGGTCACAATCGTCGAAATATGGCTTGAGGTCAGCATCTTCACACCACGGAAGGTCAACTTCAGCCCCGAGCGGGTCTTCCATCCTGCTGGAGAGGTCAATGATGAGACGGAGCAGGTCGGAAGGGAACGCCTCCATTTGACCGCAGGCTTCAATGTCGGTTGCATCGAAGCATCGCTTTCCGTCAACAAAGCCAATGCGGTAAATGCTCAATTCTACATCCAGGGCCATGGTGACGCTGAGGGAAGCGCTCCACTCGTTGAAGTTCACCTTGGAAAGGTCAAACTCAACATCGGATTGTACGCACGTGCTTTGGTTGGCATAGCAAAGAACTCGCCCCTCTTCGTTGAGAATCTCATGCTCCCAATCATAGGGGTCAACCCCCGTTAACGACAGGTTCAGTGAACTTGATTCGTCGAGGGTTTTCGTGAGCACGATGGTCGAAGTGCCGTCCACCGTCGTGACCCAGGCAGGGAGGACAATTTCAACGGTCAATTCGGCAGGAGGCAAGCCCCCGAGGTCAATGCTGTTGAGAAAGGATTCACCGATCAGTGCTTCAATGGAAAAGCCAGCGTTCATGAGGCGTTCCAAGTCGCTGCTCTGGATGTTTTCAAGGAACCCGTTAACGGTTGAATTTTCACCGTTTTGCTCCATGATGATGTCGATGAAGCGCATGGAAAAGGGTTGGCTGGTGGCCTGCAGGTAAATGGGATGAGATTCGTCCATGGCGTTTGGTCCTTGGAGGCAATAATGGAGCACTTGTCCAGCTGCGACCGGCTCGGTGCACCCGCTGGAATGGCTGTAGTTGAGTCCACCTTCCTCATCGAAAATGCCCGTACCGTCGCTCACGGAAACCCACTGCATGTCGCTCATGGAGATGCCGCCAACGCCGGCCATGGTGCTGCCCAAACTCTCGACGATGTCGCCAACTGGGAACTGGTCCGTGAATTGCGTGAGGTCAACGATGTCGTTGTGGTAGGCCAAGCGGATGCCGTCAGACGTGATGACGGGAATGGAAGCAGAGGATGAAACATCAAACATGTTGATGCCCCAATTGCTCAGCGTTTCTGAGTCAAGATAGTAGAGGCCCGCTGCGAAGTCAATCGTGGCCGCATTCTCGTCGGAGAGATCGACCACGAGGTTGAGATCAAGGGCTTTAGAGCCGTCTTCAACGTCAACGGTTGGCGATTGCGTTGTGCTTCGGTGGCCCATCCGAAGGTCCACGGTTTGGACCATATCGGTGGCGGATTCCCCCGCTTGCAGATGGTCCATTGACCACTGTGAAGCATTGAAGTTCGGAGTGCCGGCTCGAAGGAGCAAGGTTCCGTTGGGGTCAACACCGAGGACCGTGGAGTAGGCGGAGGGGTTGATGACAAAGTCCGCTTTGTGGCCTGGCTTGGTCGTGAGGTCAAAGCTGGTGTTGACCTCAGCCCCCATGGTGAGGAGCCCACGGTAGGTCCGTTCAAGGTCGAGATTGTCTGAACCCACGAGGTTGAAATTGCTGGCCAACAAATCCACGGAGGCCGTGGCTTGGAAGCAGAGCGGGGGTTCGAAGACGTTGTTCTCAGAAGCGCCCTCAGCTTGCGCGTCCGAGGAGGAATCCGTAGAACAGGTGGTTGTTTGGCCACCGCTGGGGAAGCTCGTGACGTACTCTGTCGAGATGCTCGTGACCGTTCCGAAGCCTGATTCCAAGGCATCTTGGATGGCATCATGGACTTCGGTTTTGAGTTTCTGACCCACGGTAGGAGACCCTGAACCGGCTGTGCTTTGGTCGAACGTGTGGCGAATCAAGTCGGCAGGCGCCCCATCGTTGGCGTCAAGACCGTCCGTTTGCTCAAGGGTGTCGCCAACCGTGGTACCGGACCCAAGCCCGAGGGTGTCGCGCTCAAACTCTCGGACCGCCCACGTCAATTGAAGTTCAATCGATGAGGTTGAGACAAGGTCAAACACGTAGGATCCTTCTACCCAATCCTGGCGTTGAGGCGTCATGTCGTCGTTGTGATCGTAGCTGTCGCATGTTCCCGAACCGATCAGCGGAGAGCAGGACTGCATGCCGCTCGCACTCACCACGGGCACCAGCATCTGAAGCGTAAACATGGCCACCAGCAGGAAAGGAAGACCGTTTTTCGACTGATATCGCTTTCCCACGCCGCCGGTCATAATGGAGGCTAAGGTCGGGAACTTGAAAGGAGTTACCCTCGTGCGACCCGTATGGAGAGAACGGAGGCAGCGACGTTTCTCGTCGTGGAAGCCGCTCTCGGTGAAGAAATCCATTCGCTGCTCAAAGGCCATGGTTGGCTGAACCCAACGCTTGAAACCGTTCAACCTTCAAACGGCTCAATTGGCTTTCCATTGGTGGACGTCAGCCAAAGTGAAACCGTTCTTGCAACCGTCCGGGAACACCTTGAGATTGAGGCCATCCTCCTCGATGCGGAAACGAAGTACAGGCCTCCAGTGGACCCTCACCACCGCCTCGCTGAGGCAGCAGCAGCGTGGATTCAACATCACGAAATGGACCTCAATGTCCACGACCTCCTACCGACCAAATGGGAAAAGCTCGGCCAACTGGTGCTGCTTCCGAACGAATTTGGACAAAGCGAAACGTGGAAAAAAGTGGCTCGGCATCCCATGGCTCAAACCCTTTGGAAAAGCATGGCTCAAGCGTTGAAGGCCACTTCACTGGGCCTCCAAGCCCCCATCGCCAACGACACGTTTCGCTCTGCACAGGTGAAGATGCTCACGGGTTCGCCGGATGTGCGTTTTTCTGACCACGGCATCACGTACGCCTTTGACGCCTCAAAGGTCATGTTCTCATCGGGAAACATCACTGAACGACGACGAATCGGAGCCATGAACATGCAAGGCGAGGTGGTCGTGGACGCCTATGCCGGCGTTGGCTACTACACCTTCCCCATGCTGGTCAGTGCCGGGGCTGCCCACGTGCATGCCTGTGAAATCAACCCCGCCTCGTTGGCCGGACTCAAAACCGGCGCTGAAGCCAACGGACTGCTTGGGCGCATCACCGTCCATGCCGGTGATAACACCCGTTCGCTCAAAGGACTGCGCGGAGTGGCTGACCGGTGTCATCTCGGCCTTTTACCCTCGAGTGAAACGGTTTGGGAAGCCTGCCTGCTGGCCCTCAAACCCACGGGAGGTGTGCTCCACATCCACATGAACGTGGAAGAAGAAAAAATTGAGGGATGGACGATGGCCGCCGTTGAGCGTTTTCAGAATTTGGTCGCTTACCACGGCCTGTCCTTCAGCGTCCAGCCGTTGCATGTGGAACGTGTCAAGTGGTTTGCGCCAAGGGTTCGCCACGTGGTGTTTGACCTCAGCTTCCGCCCTTGACATCGTCGGTATCAACCAGTTCAGCCACCATCAATACCTCGGCTTCGAGAACGGGTGCATCCGCCGCAGAGGGCTGGTCTTTACGGCCGTTGCTTTGTCCGTACACCGCCATGGTGATGCCAACGCCCACCAGAATGAGCGCGAGCGGTACGCCGACAACAATGGCGGCGTCTTGGAGAAAGGTGTTGCTGCTCTGGGCCATTGACACGGGGTTGCGAATCGTACCGTCTGGGTCAGCGACACCAATCATCTCCATCGAGATGATCTTCACTTCAAACAGCGGACGACCTGCGGAAGCGAACGGATTGTCAAGGTTGGTTCCCGTTGGTTCGTCCGATGTTTTCACATCGGCAATGGCTCGAACGTGCGTCATTCCATCCCGCACAATGCCAAAGGTGGCGTATCCTTCGTCATCTCGGTTCTCGGGGTCAAGGCCGTGGGCTTCGGTCTCAGCGATGTACCACTGAGAATCAGCCGAGTCAGGCTCGGCGCTTCTCGCCATGCCGATGGCGCCGTCGACATGCGAGAGATTCTCATCGTGCTCGAGGGGAATTGTTTCCCCGGTTCCACCGCTTCCACAACTTGGATTCGTGGCTGGATACACGCCGATGGTTTTGCAGGTGGGGTCGCCCGATTGCGTCACGAAATCGTTGATGACGCGGTGGAAGAAAACCCCGTCGTACAGTCCAGATTCGACATGTGCAATCATGTTGTTCGTGGTGATGGGGGCCCACTGCTCAAACAATTCAATCACGACCGTCCCTTCCTCCCAGGAAGGAATCAAGGCATCGGGAGGGTAAGGGTAGGACACGTTCATCGAAATGACGGCGTTGCCGGTGTAGGAGTTCATCATCGGCGAGTCTTCGGATTCTGGCCGGTCGGTCCACTCGGCTGGGTCCAAGCCGACACTGCGCCAAATCGGTTCCTCGTTTTTGGCATCGACGGGAAGGGAGGAAGCCACCGGCGCAAGGAGAAGCAGCACGAGGATGACCCCCGAAAAGCGCTGGCGAACCATGCTCTGGGATGGGCCTCACCCCAATGAAAACTACGGCGACACAGGGTTGTGCGTACGCTCGTTTATCGAGGCCCGAAAAGCGAGTGCATAGAAGCGTCATCCTCTTGATGGATGGCAGTCAGCACAATCCATGGCCGAGTCGTCCGCCCCGTTGGAGGTCGAGCTCAAGACCGTTGAAGGCAAGACGCAGCGTCAGTTGAACATCTCAGCAGGCATGACCGTGGCGTTTTGCCTTGTGTTCCTCATGTTGGGTATCGCCTTCGCACCCTCCACCTCAGAACTGGTGGAAGAGGGCACGGATTACTCCGTTGAGTGGTGGAACACACCGCTGAGTGAACGCCACACAATGGACCTTCCCATGGACTCGCTGCGCGCCCAGCTCCCCGTTAACGGAACCTACGAGGCCCTGCCCTACGAAGAGCACTTTGTGGAGGTTGACCTCCCCGCCAGCGAGCAGGATGCAGGTGTCCCCGGACCGGCCTTGATGCACGTGGCGCTTTGGCTGCCCGATGTCCCAGAAGGAACCAAGATCCCCGTCATCATGACCATTCACCCCTACTACGACTTTGGCGGAGAAGGCGTTGCAGGCGACGACTCGGCCCCGAACACCGTCCCTGACGGTGGCGTTGGAAAGTGGGTCTACGACACCTTCGTCCCGCACGGCTACGCGCTGGCTCAAGCCTCGACGTTTGG
>CAXHCG010000126.1:0-5463 GCA_964014905.1 uncultured Candidatus Poseidoniales archaeon
TACAACGACCGGCCACGGGGTGGACTATGCACACAATTCATGGCCGATGAAGTTGACATGTCGGGCACCCCGATTGGCGTGTACATGGCGCCAACAAAGTCGTTTGTTCTCCCTGATGACACCGATATCGACATCATCATGGTCGGACCCGGTACCGGCATTGCACCGTTCCGCGCCTTCATGGAACAACGTGTCCATGACGGTGGATCTGGCAAGAACTGGTTGTTCTTTGGCGACCAGTCTTCCAAAACAGAATACTACTACAAAGACACGATTGAAGGCTGGGTCGACGAGGGGCATCTCTACAAATTTACCACGGCATGGTCCCGGGACCAAGAAGAGAAAATCTACGTTCAACACCGTCTCAAGGAGCACGGCGCTGAAGTCTGGGAATGGTTTGAAAGAGGCGCTTATTTCTACATCTGTGGAGACAAACAGTACATGGCAAAAGACGTTCACAGAGCGCTTATTGACATCGCCATTGAACACGGCGGTATGTCGGAAGAGGACGCAACTCACTTCATTGAGAAAACGATGATGAAGGAACAAAAGCGCTACCTCCGAGACGTCTATTGATTTCGTCGTTGGCCACAACACGTTTGCACCGTCACCCCAGCCATCGGCCACTTACTGGCCGATTTAACCTTCGTTGAGAACCTCAATTTGCCTGCTTGCTCCACCGCTTTCCTCATAGATTGCTTCGGTTGACCCGAGAATATGGGATTCAAACGCGTCCTGATTGCGAACCGTGGTGAAATCGCTCTGCGAATCCTCCGTACCCTCCGAGACATGGGCATCGAAGCGGCGATCATTCATGGCCGAGAAGATCGGCTTTCTCTGCCTGTTCAAATGGCCGATATCGCGTACCCCAACTACCGAACCAACCCCCTCGATTCCTACCTTGACATCGAAGCAGTGGTCAAGGCAGCCAAGGAATTGGAATGCGATGCAGTTCATCCTGGCTACGGTTTTCTCGCAGAAAACGCCGCCTTTGTTGCGCGTCTCGAAGAAGAAGGCATCACGTTCATCGGCCCTGCATCGGGCGTCATCACGCTTCTTGGCGACAAAATTGAGGCACGGGCGGCCATGGAAGCGGCCGGTTTGCCGACAGCAAAAGGTTCCTCTGAACCCATTTCCAGCGCCGATGTGGCGAGTGCTCTTGCCGACGAAATCGGCTATCCTGTGATCATCAAAGCCGCTGCAGGTGGCGGTGGCATCGGTATGCAAATCGTTCAGAAAGCAGACGAGTTTGAAAGTGCCCTCAAACTTTGTCAGTCCCGTGCTAAATCGGCCTTTGGGGATGAACGGGTGTTCGTTGAAAAGTACATTCAGGGAGCACAACACGTTGAATTTCAGGTTTTGGCGGATGGCAAAAAGGCCATTCACTTCGGTGAACGCTTTTGTTCCATTCAACGGCGACATCAAAAATTGGTTGAGGAAGGTCCCTGGTTGACCGAAGAGAAGCGGGCTGAAATCGGAGACCTCGTGTGCAGAGGAGCGGAATCTGTGGGTTACAAGGGTCTCGCAACGTTTGAATTCCTTCGCGATGCCAACGGTGACTTCTATTTCTTGGAGGTTAACCCGCGGGTCCAGGTTGAGCACACCGTCACCGAACTCATCACCGGCCACAACCTCGTGGAGTTGGGCGTTCGCGTCGCACAAGGGGAAGCGTTGCCTTTCAACCAGGAGGACATCACGTGGCGGGGTCATGCCATTCAGTGCCGGCTCAACGCCGAAGACCCTCGTGAGTTTGTTCCAAGTCCTGGCCGATTATGGGAATGCCACTTCCCAAGTGGATTTGGAATTCGATGCGACACACATGCCCACCCTGGATACGAAATGCCGGGTTGTTTTGATTCCCTGTTGGCCAAGTTATTGGTTTGGGGTCGAGATCGTGAGGACGCTATTCGTCGGATGAAAACGGCCTTGGATGAAACAATGATCACCGGTGTTGAACACTTGATACCGCTTCACCGCCGAATCATGGATGAAGAAGATTTCATCAACGGCGACATTACCATTCAGTACATTGACATGCACCAAGAGTTGCTTGGGTGAAGGGGGGGTTGGAAGATGAGTGTGCTTATTGTTGGGAGCATCGCCTACGATTCGGTCCAATCGCCAGCCGGTTCAGTCGAACGGGCTTTGGGAGGCTCGGCCACCTATGGAGGGCTTTCATGCCAATTTGTACAGGCCAAAAATACACAACCCACGACGGGTCTTGTCGGTGTGGTTGGTGAGGACTTTACCGCCGAAGACCGGAGCATCCTTTCATCGGCTGGTATCAACCTTGACGGGTTGGAAGTGTCACCCGGTGAAACCTTCCGCTGGGAAGGGTCCTACAAGGGGTCCATGGCTGAAGCAGAAACGCATGCAACACACCTCAATGTTTTCGAGCATTTCCAGCCCGTTGTTCCGGACCACTGGAAGCAACCTTCGGTTTTGTTCTGTGCGAACCTTCATCCAGAGATTCAACGCGTTGTCATCGATCAAACCACGCCTCATCGGCTTACAATGCTGGATTCAATGAATTTGTGGATCACCATCGCAAAACCATCGCTGATGGACGTTATGACGGCTGCAGATTTGGTCATCATCAACGATGGCGAAGCTCGCATGCTCTCGGGGGATGCCAACCTCATACGAGCGATGCATCACCTCGCTGAAAGCACCCAAACAACGACGCTGATCGTAAAGCGAGGCGAACACGGCGTCGTTGCCTTGCACGAAGGAGAATTGCTCGCGCTTCCTGCGGTTCCTACGGCGGATGTCATTGACCCCACTGGCTGCGGGGACACCTTTGCAGGTGCTCTTGCAGCCCATCTTTCGAACGGGAGTGGGCCACTTTCAGTTGATGAGTTGCGAAGTGGGTTGATGGTGGCGACCGTGATGGCAAGTTTCACACTCGAAGCCTTTGGAACAGAGGCACTCCGCAACCTTGAGGAGGACCGTTTTGAACGGCGGTTGGCTTCCTACCGACGGATGCTGGGGATCTGAATCAATCATCGTCCAGCCGAGGCAGGTCAACGTGTTCGTTATCAAGAGCGCTTGATCGTAGGTCGCTGAAGGACATGGCTTCAAGGCGACCTTCTTCTGACTGACCCAATTCGTTTGCCGTCGCCAACAGCAGCGCTTCTCGCTCTCGCAGTCGGGCAGCCTCTTCGGAAGACATCACCCCGCCTTTGTCTTTGGAAAGCGATTCCATGACGTGTTGGCTGGGTGGGGAAGAGGATGCGGCTTGCTCTCGGAGCGCACCGGAGGTTTCCGTTGTAGCAAAGGGGCGGGGTCGGCTGCGTTGCGTGGCCCGTTCAAGGAGTCCACTCGAGGTTTCCCGAATTCGGCTAAACATGCCGGTGCTGCGCCGCTCTCTCACAACCAACCGATCCGTTCTTCGTGGGCGGAAGAGAGATTTCTCAATCGAGGTCCGCTCTTTTGGTTTGAGCAATGTCGATCGAGGAGCAATGGCTGGTAGGTCGAAGGTGTCTTCTTCCACTGCGTCAACCTCTTCTGGGTGCATTGCGTCAATCAATTCAGCATCAAGCATTAGGGAATCCGGTTCATGTTCTTCTGCAACTTCCGTTTGGTGCCCAGGAATGTGAACGGCGTCGTGGCTGATAAATGACGGTAAGAAGGCTGGGCCTTCTTGCGACACCAATCCCTGATACATCGGCGGCGTCGGTTGAGGGATGAGCACGGGGTGCTGAAGGGGTGCTGGGCGGTGGTCAGGCGGATAGGCTGTTGCTTGAGGAGCCGCCAATACCGGTTGAAAACTTGGAATGAAGCCAAGAACGGAGGCGGGCGAATGCTGTTCAGGTTCGTGAGTGGGTGTCCAATCGGGTTCGTATGGATTGAGCGTTTCTGCCTCAAGAACCGCATCGTCATCAGCGAGGAAACGGTCAACGGCGTGTGGGACCTGAAGCACATTTGGGAGAATGGGTGCCGGGCTGAGCTCCTCTTCACCCCATGCTCTGTTGTAATCGTTTTCGATGGCCTTCAACTTGGCCCGGACTTCAGCCATGGTGTTGTTGTTCGCGAGATGCTGAAACATGAAACTCAATCGGTTCAACGGACGTTCATTGCCATAAAGCACGTGCGAATCTCCTGATGAGGTGTAAATGGTGAGGGTTGGTTTTTTTGTGAGAAGGCGAGCGAGGATGAGCGCGCCTCCTGTCCCCATGAAGGCTAAGCGGTAGGTCGGGGGAACCACTAGCCGATAACCGATCCACATCAGGGCAATACCCAGGACGACCAACCATGTCGGCACCAGGTTTGTCGAATGGTGTTTCATGGTGCTGATGGCATGAAGTCGAACATCAACCGAGGCGTCTTTCTTCCCTTCGATGCTCAGCATGCGCTCATCCAAGGTGATTTTCACTCGCTCTGAAGGCTCTGCCAACCGGAGGGAATGGAAAAATTCCTTATCCGCCTCGCTGGTTGGTACAGTCTCCTGTCCAATTTCGCGCATCCCAAATCCGAGCCGGCCGTAAGAGGTTATGAAACCACCGCTGTCGCCCGGGCTTGACCCTCGTAAATTTCTTGGCTGCTCGCTGCGCCGTCACTCGTTGACAGCGTGAACTACGGCCGAACCCATGATGCGTGGTTTTGAATCCAATTGTGCAATCAACACCGAGGGGGGATTTTCTTTGCGGATGAAAAGAGGTTGGTCCCAGTCCACCAAAGCATGTCCTTCTGTAGCCTCGACGACGCGCCCTACAACGAACTGGAGGTCAACACTCGCATGAACGACATCTCCCGGGGCGAGCACTCTTTTTTGGAAGGGCGACACGTCCAACTTGACCGATGAACGGGCGTGCTGCTCAACGGCGAGTGGAATCGAAACGTTGGCCCGCTTGTCTTCCACAGGGGGATGAACGATGATGGTGCTGCCCGTCAAATGTTCCTCTTTGGCGTTGCGGAGTGCGAGTCCGACGCGGTCCCCGGCAGTAGCAACTTCGACATCGTCGTCCATCACTTGCAGTGATTTTGCATTCCCCGTGCCGTTGGCAGGGAGGAGCAGGACTTCATCGTGAACGCTGACCTTTCCTGATTGGACATAACCAATCGCCACCAAGCCGATTCCTTTGACGTTGAAGTATTGGTCTACTGGGAGCACCAAAGGGGCTTCTGCATTGGCTTGGAGTACGTGCTGGATGTCGTCCATCAAGGCATACATGCGTTCACGCAGATGAATTCCATCGTTGGGTTCAAACGTCCAGTTGGCGAGACCGGCTTGCTTGAAGAGCATCCTCACTTTGTCTTCGTCAACCCACTCGCCCGCTGGCGGATTGATAACGGCGAGACCGCGATGAATGCCCGCGCTCGCAAAGGCCACCAGCGCTTCTCCCAAAGTCGCATCGATGGCGGTCACCTCAACGATGCCCGCTTGCGAAGTTGAGAGGGCGTTGAGGAAGGGGGGCAATCGTTCAGGGTATTTTGCAGGTCGAATGAGGGATAGGATACGGG
>CAXHCG010000127.1:0-5461 GCA_964014905.1 uncultured Candidatus Poseidoniales archaeon
AGATTATCAGCGGTCTCGTGGGCTCGGAGATGTGTATAAGAGACAGTCTCCGAATCCTTTCTGTAGCCGTCGACCAAGTGTCCCCTCTGCTTGGTAACCGACGAAACACAACGAGTTTCGGTCGCTGTGAGCCCAGTTCCTAAAGTACTCAACAACCGGACCAGCGTTCATCATTCCTGAAGTCGCCAAGACGATGCATGGGGAGGTGTCCATCAAGATGTTTTCTCGGAGTTCTCGTCCTTTGACTGGCCTAAACCATTCGTTGCTGAACGGATTGTCTCCGTCATCCCTGAGCAAGGACTTGCGAAGGCTCTTTGTGAGGTAGTTGGGATGAGCGGCGTGGATGGCCGTCGCCTCCTGAATCATACCGTCAAGCCAAACTGGAACGGGCTTTACAGTGCCCGAACGGAACAGCTCGTCAATGGCAATCATGACCTCTTGACTTCTGCCAACGGCGAAGACGGGGAAGATCATCTTTCCACCCCGGGCGAGCGTTCGAGAAACAATGTCCTTCAACTCTTGATTGGCCTCTTGACGGGATGGCTGATAGTCGCCTTCAGAACCGTACGTAGATTCCAACACGAGTGATTCAACTCGAGGGAACCGTGTGTTGGCAGCGTCAAACAACCAGGATTTCTCGTATTTCTGATCGCCACTGAACAACAAATTGTGTTTCCCATCAGCGATGTTGAGGTGGACCGCTGAAGAACCAATGATGTGCCCTGAGTTTGAGAACGTCATCTTGATGTCAGGGGCAATGTCGGTGGTTGAATCCCATTCCACATCCACGACGTGTTTCATGCAGGTGCGGATGTCTTCCATTCCGTAAGGAGCCACTTTACCTTCGGCCCCACCGATTTTGAGGTAGTCGGTTTGGAGAAGAAGCATCAAATCTCGGGTAGGAGGTGTGCAGTAAACTGGGCCACGGTAGCCAAATTTGAACAACACTGGCAGCATTCCTGCGTGATCAAGGTGTGCGTGGGTCAAAATTACAGCGTCCAGTTTTTCCAGCGGAAGAGCCTCAGGTGCAGTGAAAAAGGGCATTGGGTCGTTGTCGTTGGCGACGTTAACGCCGACGTCGATCATGATTCTTGATTCGTTGGTCGTGACAAGATGACAGGCTCGACCAACCTCTCTGTATGAGCCAAGAGCTGTGACCCTTGCCCACGGATTGCCCGGTCGCGTTGGACGATGAATGTTGAGGCCGAAATCCTTCAATAATTTTCTTCGCTCATCGCCATTGGTTTGACGGTACATCCGAATGTCGTGAATCGTCTTCGCAAACAAATGCGGTGCTCGTTCAACCTTCACCGACCACCCGGTTTTGTCTCGGATGGCGTTGCTGTTTTCGCCGCGACGGCCAATGGCGGTGCCGGGTTGTCGGCATTGGATGGTGACTTCTCGGTAGCATGCGTCAAAATACATCTCCGTGATCTCTGCTTCTTCGGGAATGACGTCTTGGATAACGTTGCGGGCTTTGTCTGCATCCATCATTGACTCGATGGGAGTTCTCAGCACAATCTTCCGCTTGATGCGACGGGCAATTTTCCCAATCAAACCGTCCGAACCTGTGAAAGGACGCATGTTTGTGGTGATGATGGCAATGTTGCCAGCCTCCAAATCAACCTTGTAATCGATGGTACGAGGGACAATTTTTGCAATTTCATCTTTTAGTTCCTTGTAGGTCATTCGCATGATGTACACCCGCACCCGCAGTCAAATGAGACCACAGCGCGCCCGTGCAGGCGCAAAGCGGCTTAGCCGCGGGAGAAGGAAACTCACTTGAGGAGTTTAGCGATGTCGTCTTGGGAGACTTGTTGATAGCCGGAAGCGGGCGTGATGACGGCCAAATCCATGCCGTTGCCGGAAGCCGCATCACGCTGTCCCGATGCATAGAGGGCTCTCGCTGCCAATTTTAAGGCCTCCGATTGCGTCATGTTTTCTTTGAACCCATCTTCGAGGACACCGTACATGTAGGGCGAACCGGATCCCGTGGCGCAGTAAACGTCAGGAATTGAACCGCCCGCCGAGTCGATCGAATAGACGTGTCCGCCAGCGTCATCAACGCCAACGATGAGCAGTTGAACCCAGTGTGGGCGCCCAGACAGGATGTTGGCCGTCAAGGTTGCAGCCCCTTTGACCGTCATCGGTTGTTGACGACGGAGCTCAAACAAAGCGACTTCTGCCGTGAGCGTGCGTGAAAGAGATTGAGCATGGCCGACCAGACCGGCGGTGGTGAGGGCGAGGTTGTCGCCAATCTTGAACAACTTCTGGACGCTTTTGTTGGCAATGAAATGGCCCATCGTTGCTCGGTGGTCTGCGCCAACGACGACACCTCCTTTGAAGGTGATACCGACGGTGCTGGTTCCTGTCTTCATGACGGTCTGTTGTTCTGACATGTTATCCTCACTCCACCGACACTTCTTGAACCTTGGGCATTGAGCCCATGGAAGACACTGGGATGGAACATTCAACAAAGAGAACCGGTGGGCACGCGTTCTCTTTGGGGGAGTGTTGAAGAAGCCTCGGCCTTGAGGGGCATATGTGCGGCGAAGGAGAAGGAAAGAGAAAGACGAAGCACAGTCTTCCCTCGATGCTTTCGCACAGCCCGCTCAAGAGCCTGAGCAGCAGAAGGAGCGCCCTGTACCGTCCATGCTCGACTTGGACCTTCTTGAGGCGGCTGAAGCAAAATTGGACCAAGAACAGCGAGCAAAGGCGACGCCATCCAACGCATCGGTAGGCCCCCGTAGTTTTTCGATGCCGAGTTCAACCACGACGGCTCCACCTCGGATGCCTGAAGCCGAAGTCACGTACCACAACCTGGAACAACTCTATCCGAACCCACCCGTTCCACTTCAGGAGGGAGAGATGGTTCTTCACAACTCGACCTTGTTGGATTTGACAGGCTGCGGTGCGCTAATGGATTGGGTCTCTGAGGGCCATGGTTGCGTGGTTGAAATGCGGCGCATGATGAAACGAACAACCGAGTTTAACCAAGCCCTAAGCATGCTTTATGAATTTGTTGAGGGAGACGTCCAAGGGCAAATCATACGCATCACCGACACGCGCTTGTTGCTTCTTCCACAAGGTTGCCGAGGCATCAAAGGAACAGACATGGAGGGCTTTGCCGTTGCTCCAGATGACCTTACGGACGTGTATGGATGAACGAACAGGCCATTGACATTCCGTGCCCGATATGCTCATCATCCGGCAATGTCAACATGATTGCTCACGTCGATGAAATCCCATACTTTGGAGAACACACACAGGTTACCATTCTCTGCCACGATTGTGGCTGGCGACAGACTGACTTTATCCCTGCAGAGGGGAAAAAAGCTGGTGGGTGGTCGTTGGTCATCGACGATGAAGAAAAATTAGGGGCCCGTGTCATCCGTTCATCATCGTGCACCGTCATGGTCCCTGAGCTCGACCTCGAGGTGAAGCCCGGAACAAGTTCCACTGGCTATGTTTCCAACGTTGAAGGTGTTGTTCATCGGTTCAAGGAAATTATTACCATGGTCGAGCGAGACCTAGCGAACCAATTTCTCGAAGCGGATGCCAATGAACGCGAGGAACTCATGAAGCAAATGGCGACGATACAACACATGACGTTGACCCTTGGGGATTTGGGCGGTCCAAACGCTGAGGCGGTCACCTTGGTTTTGCTCGATCCCCACGGCCACTCGATGATTCTCCACCCGGACGCCGAAGAAAGGGAGTTGACCGAAGATGAGGTGCAATCGCTGCCGGTCGGTCCTGACCCAGCGGTCTTTTCGACCGATGATGCATCAGCGTGAATCTTCTGCCAGGAACGATTCAACTAAATGCGCCGTTTGGTCGCGCATTTCGTGAAGTTCACCCATCCAGGCCGTCGCCTTCTCGATGCACAATTGCTTCATTTCACCCGCCAAGAGTTGCCCTGAACGAAAGGAGGCGTTCAATTCAGCGAGGTGGGCATCGTCTTCCTCGAAAAAGTACATCATGTACTGGTAGGCAACATCGATATCAGGGTTGCCACCAAGGCGACGGTGTTCTTCCACGGTGGGTTGACCCCCAGAGAATGCTCGTTTTATCTTCTTCTCCACCGTGGCCAAATCGTCCCTGAGGAACAAGGTGGTCTTGGGTTGACTGCTGCTCATCTTATCCCCCGTCATGCCCACGGCAAAGTGGTGGTAGGTTGAGGAAGGGGCCATCAAACCAGGGCCGCCCAATTCACGCTCAAGACGTAACAAAGCCAGACGTAAACCGTGTTTGTCGCGCTGGGTGGCGGAAGGAATGTGCACGTTCCCTTGTTTGGGGTTGGAGATGATGTCTGAGAAACCCAGAGAAGCAACGGCGGCGACGACGTTTTCAAACACGCCCGCAACCTTCGCTTTGTCGATTCGGCCGTTTGGAAGTTGGCCGAAGACTTCGGCGTTTTCGTCGTGGACTGATAAACTGACCATGAGGCCTTTCGAAGATGAATCACGCAGGTTAAACCAGTTGGTTTTCGAAGCCAGTCCACGGGTCAAACGGAGATGCGGGTCTTGGTCTACACCCACCGGTACGACAATTGGGCGGAGTCCCCCGTGTTCGTCCAACTGTGGATGTAAGATATCTCCTACTTGGACCAGAGGTGCTTGGACGTGCGCGAGATTGGTGTCTCCACTGAACCCATAAATCGCTTCAAATTCATTCAAATTCGTCCGTTTTCCAAGTTGAAAACCCAGCCTTTGCACCACGGGGCGAGTGGATTGAAAGTAGACATTGGTTTTCTCGGGGTCCAAACCCAGAGCCGCATAGTGAGCGATGTATTCTTCCAAGGCGACGGCTCGCCCCTTGGCAAGCGAAACGCCTCGAGTTGCTTGGCTTTCCAAATCAGCGACGGCGATGGTTACGTCGCCTCCTTGTTGCTGGAACCACTTGACCTGTTCAACCACCATCGAATGCCCGAGGTGCATCTGGCCGCTGGGCATCAGACCGGTCAGTACGCCAAAGGGACCACCCGTTCGCTGAGCTTCAAGCACCTGCTCAACGTCTCGGTGAGCAAAAACGATTCCCCTCCGATGCAGTTTGGAAGGATTTGGAAGGGAGACGCCCTCCATGGATGTCAATCCAAATTGATCAATCATGCGATCGTAATCGGTTGATTGAGCACTGCCCCAAGGGTCGATGACGAGTTCGTCTTGAGCCATGTTTGCTCCCTCAAATTAACTTAGGCTTCCTCATCTGCATCAAGGCTTCGCTCATCCACACCGCGGCGGGTTGTGTTTTGGGCGTGGGTTCGTTCAGCGAGAGAGGACCAGGGCCCGAGGCCTTCCTTGCCCAGCACCCCCAGCATCCCGACCACGGTCATCAATCCAACGCCGACCACCGCATACGGAATCCATGCGTCGATGCCTTCAGCGGTTCGTGGTTCAACGAGCCAAGTAAAGCGAACCTCAGTGTCGTCGACAAATCGTTTTGCCCATTTGAACAAGTC
>CAXHCG010000128.1:0-5445 GCA_964014905.1 uncultured Candidatus Poseidoniales archaeon
GTTGGGACCCCCCGCTCTTGCTCGGCGAGGACGTCTCCTCTTGGCAACATGTGCTCAACCAACATGCTCGGTTCAACCCAGAGAATTTCGAGGAAGTGGAATTGGAGATCGATATGAGACTCGGGTACATCACCCCGACCACCTCGGGTCGGCAATGGGACTGGTTTAATCCGGTTCCAATTTCCTACAGACCGATTACGTTTTGGGATGTTGACTTCCAATTGGACAACGGAGTCGAGTTCAACCAGGAACACGTCGCCACCCTCTCAAGCAGCTCTTCTGACCTCACGCCCCACGAACACACCTTCACGTGGTCAAAGGAGCCCGTTCTTGACGTTGATGGGGACGGTTATGGTGTTCCTGGCCTCACTTACCGCGGTGTATGCACCGAGGGGAGTACCCTTGTTCTTGGCCAACACCGTGATTCCTGTGTCGTTGAGAGGTACAACATCAACGATGCCTATCCTACCGATGGGACGCAATGGGTGGATGCCGACGGCGACGGACATGGAGATAACGCGTCCGGGACCAGTGGAGACCTCTTTCCAAACGACCCTTCAGAATGGAGCGACGGGGACGGTGATGGATACGGCGACAATTCTGACGCGTGCCCCAATCGGGTTGGTGAAATGAGCGCTGGCGGTTGCCCTGACCGCGACGGTGATGGGTATCCCGATGTCATTGATGACTACGGGCGCGCTTGGGGATACAATGGAGAACTATACAATTGCAATACCGCAAACTGGCAGGGTTGCACCAACCCAAGCAATGAAGGTGCGTCGATGGTCATTGATGGGAAATATTCAACGAAGTACCTCAACTTTGGGAAGTACCGCACGGGCATTATTATCACGCCACAAGCCCCATCCACCGTTACGAGCATTGAATTCGTGTCAGCGGACGATGAGTGGAGTCGCGACCCCACAAGTTTCCACCTCTATGGAACCAACGACACCATCGAGAGTCGCGAAAACAGCAGAGGAGAAAACGAAGAGTGGACCGTGATTGCAACGGGAGAGATTGACCATCCAATTTGGGAGCGCTACCAGGTGGACCTTGTTCACTTCGACAACACCATCGAATACCGATCTTACAAACTGATTTTTCCAACCGTCAAGGGCAACTACAACGCCATGCAAATTGCTGAAATCCAATTCTTCAATCCCAGCGGAGTCTCTCTTTTCACGCCGAGTGATGAGGTGATTGCTATTCACGACCCTCCCCGTAATTCACTCATGCTCCATGCCGGCCCAGATGACCCCTATTACTGGCAATCAACGCTGCGGACCGATGTTTGCCCGGACGTCCCGGGAGAGGCAACCCTTGGTGGAGGCGTTGGTTGCCCGGATGAGGACCGTGATGGTTGGGCAGACCCAGGGAGCATCCCTCAATATGTTGAGGAAGATATGTGCCCGAGTGAGTTCGGTGAAGCAACCACCTCCACGGGCAGAGGGTGCCCGGACGCTGACGAAGACGGATGGGCCGATTTTGAGGACGACCTCCCCTATGATGACCAATACCACCTAGACAGTGATGGAGATGGCGTTGCCGATGAAGAAGACGACTACCCCTACAATGCACTGTTGTCCAGTCAAGGTTCCGTCTTTGCAATGGGTTGTTTTGTGCTGATGGGCGGGGTGGCTTTTGTTCTCAACAAAACTGGACGGAAGGAAGCCGAAACCCCCTCGATAACAAAGCCTCCGGAGTCAATCGTCGTCGGACGACTGGAGGGGGAAGACGATCCTGTTGACAATGACACCTTCTGGTGAAAAGGCTGTGAAGGAACGGTTTTCTCCAGAATTCAACAACGAGGGTACTCATCCATTGATTGAAATTGAAAACGGGGCATGGGGGGTCTGTTTCTCGTTCATTTGGGGCGCGCCGGCCACCAAGTATCAAGGTGAACCTTGAAGTTCAGTGCCATCCTCGGCAGACCATCCCAAGTGGGAAGGTGAACAAAAATGAGCGACCGCCTGTATGTTGGAATTGACCTAGGAACTTACCAATCGACCATTGCCTCGAGCGCTGGAAAATTGCAGACCATAGAGACCGTTGTTGGACGCCCCAAAGACCCCGTGGCACGAAACTTCCTCGGACGTGACGTCCTTTTCGGTGAAGATGCGCTCAAGAACAAGCTCGCGTGCAACCTCTACCGCCCCATGGCCGCAGGTGTCACACAAGACGACGAAGCCAACTTGGCTGCTGCCAAGGCGTTCGTTTCCCACCTCCTTGAAACCGTTGACCCTGAAGAATTCGACGAAGTGCTGGGCGTCATCTGCTCACCCAGCCACGTTTCCTTCACCGACAAGTCGAACCTTGTGGCCACGCTCCGTGGACAAGTGAACGCCATCATGGTCGTCACTGAACCCTTTGCTACAGCTTACGGAATCGACGAAATCGCTGGCTCCATCGTCGTCGACATCGGCGCAGGCACCACCGACATCGCCCGTGTTTACGGTACGTTCCCAACCGACGAAGATCAAGTCACCATCACCGAAGCCGGCGACTGGCTTGACCTCCAATTGATGGAACTCATCAAGAAGAAGTACACCGGTGCTCAAGTCACGAAGGACATGGTCCGCAAGTGGAAGGAAGCCTCCTCCTACGTGGGCGGCGAAGCACGTGAAGTGACCGTTGAATTGTCCGTTGATGGAAAGCGCCAGGTCGTTGACATCGGGGATTTGATTTTGGAAGCGTGCGACCTCATCATTCCAAAGATTGGAAACGCCATCAAGCGAAACGTCGCAGGGGCAGACCCAGAGTACCAGCAAATCCTTCGCAACAACATCATTCTTTCCGGTGGAGGTTCGCTTATCGAAGGCGTGGCCGAACGAGTCGCCAGCGAAATCTCTGACATCGGCGATGTTCGCGTTTGGTGCGTTGAAGATCCCATCAACTCAGTCGCCGCTGGTGCTCTCAAACTCGCCAGCGAGATGCCTGACGACATGTACACGTCCATCAATTAAGACGGCTACCGTTGAAGGGTAGCAAATACCCCCTTTACGACGTCCTGACCTTGGGAAGGTTCAAGTGTGGTAAATCTGCGATGCGTAGCCGTATGTCGGTAGAGAGTTCTTCACCCGGTGGAATCCGAAGGGTCGGTTCCTCATCCAACGATGAGCGGGCAGCGCTCGAGGGGATGCTCAAAGGCTACCCCGTTGAACAACTCGTGGAAGAGGTGTTGATCGCCTGGGATGAGTTAGGGAAACGCAACGATGAGTTGGTCGCTGTGAAGCAGCGTCTCCGTGTTGTTGAACTCGACCTCGCCGAACGGCAAGACACCGTTGCTCCAGAAGTGGCTCGGCTAACGGAAGCTGAACAGACGCTGAAGGAAAACGAAGCGCAAATCATCCACCTTGAGCGTCTGCTCGGTGATACAAAAGAAGAATTGGCGGCTCAGCAATCCTCGCTCTCGCAACAGGAGCGTTCCTCCGTGGAGGCCGAATTGGCCCAACTCCGAACACTGACAACCGAACAGGATGAGGTCATCGGCGAAATGGAAGGCCGAATTGGGCAGATGGTGGAAGCGCTTGAGAAAGCCGCCGATGCAGGACTCACCTCCGTCACGGCCGACGAAGTGCGACTGCTCAAGCAACAAGTCGATGAGCGACAACGCCAACTGGACGTTGAGAAAGCCGCCGCTGAAGCCCTCGAAGAGGAGCGCCAGCGCCTTCGGGACATCGCTGACCGCTTGCGTGGTTTGCTCGATGCCCGCGACCGACGCCTCGGAGAACTTGAGGAGCAATTGGAACGTGTGATGCAAGGTCCCCGGTCGGTTTCCGCTGAGCACGACTACCTCGTCGAGCAAATTGAAGAGCTCAAACGACGTTTGTTGGAACGAAACCGAGAATACGAGTCGCTACGGCGTCGTGAGCGCCGGCTCCACAACGATGTGTTTGAGCGAGATGAGCGCATCCAACAAATGACCTTGACCATGACCGATATTGAGGCGGCTCTCCAAGACAGGACGGCAGAACTTCGTGAGTTAGAAGACCAGCGCAGTTCAATGGAACACGAACTCAATTCGGCACGGCGCAGTGAGCGCACACGTGAAGTGGTGGGGCGCGTCTTTGCTGACTCGCTCTCGTTGGTCCGAAGCCACGAAAGCCGTGAACTCAAGCGAGAACTCTATGCCAACGCTCCCGACGTTGAGCGCACCATCAAAGCACCTACCGCTGATGACATGGCGAAATTAGCCGGCGGCGAAGAGGTGGAGTTGGAAACAGCAGAAACCGAACTCACCCCCGGCATGGACGTTGAGGGTGTTCGACCTCCATCTCCTGGTGGCACCGGCGACCCCGTTGTCTTCGATGAAGAAGACAAGGCTTGACGTTCACTTCGAACAGGCTTGGACCAAATGAAGCAGGCGTTGACGAAGTTCATCCATTGATGATGCGTCTTCCGTGATTGTGCCTGTGACAATCCATTTTGCTCCGGCGTTCACTGCTTTTTGTACATCTGATGCGGTCCGCAGACCTCCACCAACAAGAAGTGTAAGCCCCTCAACGGTTGCGGCTTTGGCGATCAAATCAGGATGGACGGGTGCATCGGCTCCACTTCCTGCTTCAAGATAGAGCAGGGAGAACCCAAACATCCTCGCACACAGGGCGTAGGCATGAACCACTTCTCCGTCGGTGGGCTGAATCAATTCTGCTGCGCCAACCTCGCCGACCCGGCCTCCTGGCGCACACACAACGTACCCTGTGGGAAGAGCCTCAACGCCGAATTTTTCAAGAAACGGTGCGCCACGAACCTGCTCTCCCACCAAAAAAGCCCGTTTTGTTGAATTCATGAGCATCATGAACGTGATGGCGTCGGCCGCTGGTGAAAGTGCATGAGCCCCGCCAGGGAAAAGAACGACAGGAATGTCCCAATCGGCTTCCTCGCTGGTTGGGTTTTGACTGGCGGCAAACATTCTCAATTCCAACGCTTCTTGGATGGCTGAGCATGTCGCATGAACCACGTTGTCCGGTGTATCGGTTGAGCCCCCAACAAAAATCATGGCCGAGCCGCATTCAACCGCCACCATGGCCCGCTGCGCAGCCACATCAGGGGACTGTTTTGCCGGGTCGATGAGGGTGATGTGCCGCGCCCCATCGGTGGGCCTGCAGACCTTTTCCAACACCGTGGCGTCTCCAACGTTCATAGGGCTCAGTCCACCGTCAGCGAGGAAAGGGCATAGGGCTTGCGCCCCAATGAAGCGGATGGGAGGCTTCTCAAAGGCCCGCTGTGTGGGTCGCCCATGAGCGAGGGGGGACCGTTTCGCCGCTTGCTGAACTACATGCGGCCCCACCGGGCAACCGTTCGGTTAGCATCTTTCTGCTCAATTTTCAATAAATTTTGGGACCTTGCTCCACCGCTGCTCATCGGTCTCGCCGTCGATGTGGTGGTCCTTCGAGAGGGTTCCACCTTAGCGTCGGTGGGCATCATTGACCCGTGGCATCA
>CAXHCG010000129.1:0-5440 GCA_964014905.1 uncultured Candidatus Poseidoniales archaeon
TGGATTGAAGCAAGAACCAGTGAGGATTGGGAACTCTCGGTTGACACCACGCCCCTTGACTTCATCATCAACGCCGAGGGCCCAACGCTGCTGGATGTTTCTCCAAACCTTGATGCGTACACCAACGAGGACGCCTACCGTACCGTTTCCTTCGTGTTCCACGATGTTGGCGGTTTCTCCAACGAAACCCTCACGGCGTATTCATGGATTGAAGCGAGGGACGATGGGAGCAACGGCGGTCTTGCCGATGGCATCCCACAACGCGTTGAATACCAACCCTCGTTGTTTTATTCTCATCAAGACGGAAATCAATGGACCGTGAACATCACGGTGAACGACACGGTGAACGACGACCATCAGTGGGGCCGTGTGTTGCTTGAGGGGAATGACGTGGCCGGCTTCTCAGTACCGTACGCCACAGCTGAGGACGGGCATGCTCGATGGGAATCACGGACGCCTTCAAAGGGAGAACTCCTCAACTTCATGCCAACCAAGAACCTGCTCAACACCACCCTCATGCGGTTTGAACCCTCTCAACAGGTGGGCTGGAGCATCACCATCACCGATGCCAATGACCTCAACGACCTGACTGAGATTCGCCTGGAACTCGGCAACGACGAATCGCTGGGCGTCAAGTACACAACGCTGGATGAAACCTGTTCATCCCTTGATGAACGGTTGCTCATTCTACCCGCAGATTGCGTCGTTGAGGAATCAAATGGCGCCCTCACCATTGAGGTCACAGCGACCGTCCAGTGGAGCATGACCATGGTGGGTTTAATTCAAGGCGAGGTGGATGTCGTGGTCAGGGACTACGATGGAACCCAGCAGTTTTCCTTTGCCGAAGGTTGGGTGCTCGATCGAGAAATGAACATTGACGTGTCCTATCTGCGCGATGAAACTGGGCCAGTACAGCAAGACATTGTTGCGGATGCCGTGGTGATGGGCGGTGATTTCCTCAACCTCTCAGCCAGCGTCTCCTACCGTTCCAGCGGCACCCCATACACCGGCGATCTTCGGCTCCGTTACGACGGGCTTTTGCAGGGCGAGGCGTGGCGAGGTGGCGCTACGGTCTCCATCGTTGATGGACTCCTCGAGTCGACCATTCTAACACCAGAATCGTCCGGCCTCGTCCAAGACATGACGTTGACCATTTGGGACCCGCTGGAAAACCAAATACTCACAACCTATGATTTGCCTGTCTTCAACCTTGACCATGATGCACCTGAAATACTTCCATCGGCCATCGAGGACGCCATCTCAAGGTACAAGTTGGAACAGGTCGAAATCGGTGTGAACATTGCTGAGAACCTCGGATGGTCAGGTGAACTCTCCCTGACCTGTCAAATTCATTCACTGACAAAAAGTTGGGAGCCCGTCAGCCTCATCCGAAACTCAACGACGGTGTTTGACGGGAAAACAATGTTCAGTTTCATGTTTGACTTTAGTCAGCTCGGAGACCCTTCATTGCTTTCCGAACAGGCCAACCTCAATTGTTGGGCACAGGGCACCGATGATGCAGGATGGTCGCTTATCTCAAGCACGGGCAACTCCGAACTGGACCCGTGGCTTGAGGCCCCTTTGAACAACGTCGGTCCCGACCTCGGTTTGGAAAACGTGGAGCTCAGTGGCGAGTTTGAGGCTGGAGAAAAAATCCGTTTATCCTTCTTTGTCAACAACGGAGGGGAGCAGCTTCCAACCCCGTTCAACGCCACCATTGAACTGGTTCAAGGCGAAGATCGGACATTGGTGGGTCGAGCGGTGTTTTATTCCATGGACGCGAACACAGCAAAATCTGTCAAACGATCCTTCAATGCACCTGAAGGCACGTGGACACTGGAAATCACCGTTGACAAAGAGGGGCTTGTTTGGGAAATTGACGAGACCAACAACGTCTGGAACCGTACGGTAGAGGACGAAGCGGGCGGCTTTGGGGGCGCCACACTGATGCTCGGTGGCGCTGCAATTTTCGCCTTGCTCGGCGGCGCGGTCGTGCTGCGAAGGCGAGGGCCTCGTTCAGTGGTTGAAGAGAAAGTCGTCGTTGCGATTGGGTCCGTAAAGGAAGGAAGCGTTGATTCTATAGAATCGCCGGAGTCCCACGATAAACCAAAGCGACGCGGTCCTCCGGGAGGAAAAATCGCCCGTGGTACAGGAACGGCACCCACGCGCGGGCCACCCCGCAGACCTCCAACATCGGAGCCAAAAGAAATCGAGCCCTCACCCCAAGAAATGGCGGCCAAGCACATGGCTGCCCTTGGTGTTCCCGAAACTGCGGTGGAACGCGTTGAAGGATACGCCCAACTCCCGGGTGGTGGCGAATACGAATACACCGCTGAAGGCAC
Organism: uncultured Candidatus Poseidoniales archaeon; assembly: GCA_964014905.1. Taxonomy (GTDB): domain Archaea; phylum Thermoplasmatota; class Poseidoniia; order Poseidoniales; family Poseidoniaceae; genus Poseidonia. The sequence continues at coordinate 2,343 of CAXHCG010000129.1, forward strand.
GTTTTACGTCGGACAAACGTGTGGCCGATGGCGCCTTAACGAGGACAAATCCTTCACCCTACTGCCCGATGAATCCTGATACCTACCTTCATGAAGGCTGAACCACTCCACGAGCCATGAGTGAGGATTTGAACGATGTTCGCCGAGCTCTCACCATCGTATTTCGCGGGGTTGAAGGCTTGGCTCGTCCAGATGTGGAGCGAGCGTTTTCCTTTGACATGGAATGGGTGGCGCCGCACGAAGCTGAAGAAGTCGTCAACGCTCTCATCGCAGCAGGGTGGTTGGTGGAACGGAAACAAAACCTCCATGTTGCGTTGGACCTCGGCAGCGTGAGCGTGCCCTTCGGCTGGTTTCCTCGTCCGGCCCGCTTGATGCGTCCAGTTTCAGCCACCGATGCTCAGGAAGTCGAAGCACTGGAGGACGCATCAAAGGATGGACGTCTCCAACCAAGCTCACGTTCTCCGCCTTCCCGAACACCAACGCGTGTCAATTCTACGCTCTCAGGCGACCCAAGGGCTCGTTTAACGCCACGTGTGGCGAAGTTTATCTCACGGCAAAGCGGTTTGGCATTGGATGAGTTGGAGCGACGAGCCGACCGGAAAATCAAGGCCTTTCATTTGATCACACCGTGGATGGCCTACGCGTTGGTCGCTCGGGAGCAAGGGCTTGTGATGGACGACATCGCAAAGGCGCTGGAAGTGGCCTAAGACGAATCCTCTTCGCTCATCGTTTCTTGACCACGAGCGGACAATTCAACGAGCACCGGCAACACCATGATCGCCAACACCAACGAGAACAAGACCGTGATGGCGGTGATTAAGCCAAAGTCCTGTATAATCGGCATCGGGGAGAACAAGAGGACCGCAAATCCTGCCATGGTGGTCAAGGCACTGAGCATCAGAGCGACGCCCGTGGTATCCAGGGCTTCTCGCAACGCCCCCCAATGATCGCCTCGCTTTTCCAATTCAACCTCAAAGCGACGCCACATGTGAATGGAATAGTCGATACCAATTCCCAAAGTGAGCGCCGTCACCATCACGGTGAGCACGTTCCATTTGAGGCCGATGAGAGCCATGGAGCCAACAACCCAGAGGGAGGCAATCCCAACAGGGAAGAGCACGATGATGGCAGGCATGATGCGGCGCGTGAGGAGGAAGAGAACGAGGAACGAAACGATGAGGGAAATGGCCGTGCTTTCAATTTGGGTGACGGTGAGTCCGGTTAACACGGTTTCAAGCATCACCAAATCCCCGGTGACGTGAAGCGATGCGTGGTTTTTGAGTTGGTACTTCAAGGTGCCAGATTCTTCCGGGGACCCGAGAATGCTCACAAAATTGTTCACGACGCGGCTGGAGTCAACGGAGGTGGAAGCCTCAACCCTGATTTCATGACGAAGGTGAACGATTTGTCCACCGTCGAGGTGAACCGTTTGGGCAAGACGGTCCTCCCATGTCTCTCCGGTCAGCGGGTCTGCAACGCTTTGGTTCCCTGCGAGCGTGGAAAGGAAGGCCCCGAGGTTGATGGGTTCAGAGCGGTCAACGGGGTAGACCTCTCCCGCGAACACTTCCATGTTGTGGGCGTTGCCGAGGCTTTCATTTCTCAAAATAGCGTCTCGAATAAGTGGATAGGGGCCCTCGTATGCGGGCGAGGGAATTCTGAAATTCGTGCCGACCACGTCGTTGTTGGATTTCAAGTCAAATTGAAAATTCCGTAATTCGCTGAGCAAATCAAGGTCGCCAGGAATGGCTTCTTCTCCCTCGACGGGCTCCATCAAGAGGTGAATGACCTTCCAGCCTGCGCTTTCATAGCTCGATGTTAAATCGTCCCGAACGCCCATGATTTCCATGTCCTCGTTGACGAAGTCAGCGAGGTCAAAATCGGTTTCAAGGGATGCGGCTCCGTAAATGGCGAGGCCTGAAATTAACACCGTGACCAAGATGACGCCAACCTGTTGTTTTTGTTGCAATTTGACGATTTGTTGGGAAAGCGCAGGGAATCGGAGGGAAGGGCGGTTCTTCATCTTGGATTCCTTCGTAAACATCACGTGCAAAGCACCCACGAACAACGTTGATGAGATGAAAGCAGACACCACACCGAGGGAAAGTGCATAACCTAGGGTGGCCAACGGGGGCAGGGGGGAAATCACGTTCGCCATGAACGCCGCCACGGTGGTGACCACGGCAAGCGAGAGAGGCATGGAGAGGTGGCCGCAGGCTCGTAGCCACGACTCTGCCGCCGTTGGAAAGTTTTCCTTAAACGTCCGTTGGGACCGCTGAAGGTGAATGGAATAATCAATGCCCAAGCCAAGAACGAGCGGGGCAACGGTCGCTTCCAACGCAGTAAACCGTGCTCCAGCAACGTTGAGAATCCCGTAGGTCCAGATGAGCGCACTGGTGAGTCCAACAAGGGGGAACGCTACGCTCGAAAGCGAACGAAAGGCAACAGAGAGCATCACAACCACGACAGCAAACGCCAGCAAGACGAGCAGCAAAAGGTTGTCAAACGTGCCCTCGTCGATGTCATGAGCAAGGAGATCGTTGGAAATGACTTCGTAGGTGAGCGGAGAGGTTGAAGAGCGTTCGATGAAGACATCTCGAAGTTGATCTTGAAGAACTCGCCTGGGCGTTTCGTCGAGGTTGGGGTCGACCTCCAGTACCCACAGCGTGGAGGATGCGGAAGGAGCGGCGGATCCCATACCGTCATCGAGGTAGATGCACACCGGCTCGTAATCCAAATCACTGTGAAGCAAAGCAGATGAGGCATAGGTGGCCGCGGACAGCAACTGGTCATCGGCCGTCAGCCCACAGGTTTCATTTTCATCAAACAACACGTCGAGTATGCCTGACCATTCAGAAAAACTGGTCAAGGCCTGTCCGTCGCCTTCTTCGTCCAGTGCAAGTTGCAAAATTCCAGGCGCAGTGGTCCACACCTGGACCAAGGATTCGCGCTTGTCTGATTCTTCTTGATAGTGGGTGAGATCCTCATCCATGGATTTGAGAGCGTCCAAACTCAACACGTTGGATCCGTCGTCCATCGTCACATGGACGAAAAGCTGTCTCTTATACACATCTCCGAGCCCACGAGACCGCTGATAATCT
>CAXHCG010000130.1:0-5411 GCA_964014905.1 uncultured Candidatus Poseidoniales archaeon
TCAGCGGTCTCGTGGGCTCGGAGATGTGTATAAGAGACAGATCATTCTGTATGGAGGCGTGATGGAACACTGGGCGACCGTCAGGCCGCTGCTTTCAACGCAGGCCGAATTGATGGCAGCCAGGCTCACGGAAACCGCCGGTCCGTTAGGGGCCGCGATGGCTGTTCATGACTTGTGAGATGCATCCGACAGGGAAAACGAGGTCACCATCTGCATGGCTTGCCCGTACTTGATGGCCCCAAGGTATTCTTTGCTCTTGCCGTGGGTTAACACCCGAAGACGGTACTTGCAAAGCCGCTTCGTTCTTCGCTTTCGATGATGCTTGTAGAAGTGGACGCCGACCTTGTACGTTCCCAGCGGTGCGTTTTGCCGCCAGACAACGTTCTCAACAGGTGTTTTTGACACCGGTCGGACGTTCATGTCAACGTCCAATTCTCCCCCACATTCGCTTTTTTTGTTGTTGAAATAAATGCGTTCGCCAGAAGGGCAGAAGAGATGCAAATCCAGGTCGTTGTAATCGTCCCACGCCAGCGAAATCTGCACCTCGCCAGAAGCACCACCTTCGCGTTCCAATCGTTCGTCCATGTCCACCTCGGGTTCCTCGTCTTCTTCGGTGGCGATCACCACGCCGCTCCCCACGTGCTCTTCGGCGACCACGGCGGCATGCTCTCGCAAAGGTGGTTCGTTGTCCCCCATCCATTGGGTCCGGAGCGCCAGTTCTTCGCGTTGGTCTTCTTCGGTGGGCGTGCCCCCATCTTCGGTGGTTTCTGGGACGTCTTGAAGCAGACCCAATTCGAGGAAATGTTGGTCCCTCCGCTCATCCCTTGCTCGCCATTCTTCTTGCTCTGCTGCGGGGAGTTCTCCTACTTGCGGCATGCTCACGAGCAATCGCATGCTGCCCTGATGCAAACCAATTCGTGAGCGCGTGCTGTATTTTTGCAGCAGCGCTTGAGCGCGCAGACGAGCCTGCCGTTGCTTCCAATACCGGTTGAGAAGGTAGACACCGAACCCTCCTAACCCTGCGCTGGTGCCAAGGGTCAGCGGGTCAACCATGGTAGGAGATTTTCCCGCGGTCCTTTATGAGAGAACCGGTAGGGGGCCCATCACGAAAAGAATTCAGCGTTGAGGGCATCAAGGGATGCTTTGTCAGGCCGCAGTACTTCATCGGGAACATCAAGAAGGGCTTCATCCACCAAGCAGAGGTCTTCGGCGAGCGAAGGTTTGGTGGCATCGAAATACAAGAGTCCAGTGACGTGCTTGCCACCCGTCTCGGCACCGTGAAGCGCCGTCAAGGCCGCCATCGCATCGCTGGGGTCGTGTTCGTCCGAAATGGTCTCGAGTCGAATCGTTGAACCGTCGTGCAGGGTGATGTCCCGAAAGTGGCCTTCGGGAACTTCCACCTCTTGCATCGGGTTGAAGTGGGGGATGTAATCGGCCATGTGCAAGGTGACTTCGTTTTCTTTTACGTAGCCGTACGAGCGCATGGATTCATCGTTGTTGTTGAAGGTGACACAGGGCGAAATCACATCGATAAGGGCGAATCCTTTGTGCGACATCGCCGCTTTGAGAAGGGACGCGAGTTGTTTCTTTGAACCGGAGAACGAACGTGCCACAAAAGTGCATCCGAGGTTGATGGCCATAGCGCACAAGTCAATGGGCTGCGTTTCGTTTGCCGGGCCCTTCTTCTTCTTTGAACCGACGTCGGCGGTAGCCGAATATTGGCCCTTTGTCAATCCATAGACGCCGTTGTTTTCCACGATGTAGACCATGTCCATGTTTCGGCGGATGGCGTGAATCAGTTGACCGATACCGATGGAAGCGGAATCGCCATCCCCGGAGACGCCGAGGTACAACAGATCCTTGTTGATGGCATACGCTCCTGTTGTCACCGATGGCATTCGGCCGTGGACGGTGTTGAATCCGTGGGATTGACCGAGGTAGTATGCGGGGGTCTTGGACGAGCATCCAATTCCGGACATCTTGGCAATTCGGTGAGGCTCAATGCCGTTTTCCCATGCAGCCGTGATGATCACGTTGGAAATCTGGTCGTGTCCACAACCCGGGCAGAGCGACGAAGGTCCGCCCGTGTAACTGTCTTTCGGCTCGTTTAGGACATTGAGTTTGACGGCTCTTGCCGGTCGTGCTGGGCGTGCAGGTCGGTCGCTCATTGATTCACCTCCTCGAGGGTAGCCAAGATTCGCTTGGCGTAGATGCGTGCTCGAGGTGGCATGCCGTCGCTGTAGGCGACGGAGTGAACTTTTGTGACCAAATCGTTGGGGAGTTCTCGCCGAAGAATACCGTAGAGTTGTCCGTCTCGGTTGATCTCAAGGACGATGGAGACTTCGTGGCGACGCACGAAGGCCTCCACATCTGAGTGGAACGGTAGGGCGCGTACGCGGCACTGACTGACCTTGATGCCGGTGGCTTCCAACAGGTCATCAATCTCCTGAATTGAATTCTCCATGCTGCCGAGGAAGACAATCCCAACTTCGCACTTCTCTCCCTCGCGTATGATTGGTGCAGGCAAGTGATCGCGAGCGTTGTCAATCTTCATTCGCAAGCGCTGCATGAGGTTGTAGTAATCCTCTGGTTTCTCCGAATACACCCCCATGGGGTTGTGCCCCGTTCCTCGGTAGAGGATGGGGTCCATTCCGGAGCCAGGAAGGGTTCGATAGGGAATTCCATCGCCATCAACGTCCAAGTATCGCCCAAAGGTCTCGAACGCATCGAACACCTCTTGCTCGCGCACGACCTTTCCGCGGTCCATGGGTACATCGGGGTAGGTGAATCCGCCGCAAGCCCAACGGTTCATGCCCAGATCAAGGTCGCTCAATCCAAACACGGGTGTCTGGAAGCGTTCAGCATAGTCGAACGCTCGCCAGCCATATTCGAAGCATTCCTCAACGGTTCCGGGGATCAGGACGATGTGCTGTGTGTCGCCATGGCTTCCTTCGTAGAGCATGGAAATGTCCGATTGTTGGGTTCGTGTCGGCAGTCCAGTGGAGGGGCCGACGCGAACGACGTCCCAAAACACCGAGGCGATTTCTGCAAAGTAGGCAAGGCCAATGAATTCCTGCATGAGGGAAATGCCCGGTCCCGATGTTGCAGTCATTCCCCGGCCACCAGCCCAACCGGCTCCAAGGACCATTCCGGCCGCGGCCAATTCGTCTTCAGCCTGGATAACGGCAACGGTGGCGTTCCCCTCGTCATCGGTTCGCAGACGCGGGATGTAATTGATGATGCCTTCGCACAACGAGGAGGAAGGTGTGATGGGGTACCAAGCGAGCATCTGAACGCCCCCGTAAATGGACCCCAGGGCTGCAGCCTCGTTTCCTTCGAAGAAAAATTTGGGCGTTTCCACCTCGCGCGGTTCGACAGCGTAAGGGTCGGATTTGGTCAAGTTCTCCTTGCAGTAGTCTCGGCCCATGCCCAATGCGGTGACGTTGAGTTCAATCGCTGTAGCTTTGCCCTTGAATTGCTTCGCCGCCGCTGACTCAAGGCAGGTTTGGTCGATGCCGAGAAGTTCAGCAAGAATGCCGACGTAGATGATGTTGGTAACCAACTTCGCAAGTTTTGGATTGATTTTTCGGGCCATTGAAGTCATGGGTACGGGGTAGGAGATGATGTCTTCCCGTTCCACGGTTTTCTTCTTCGTGTCACTGTTCCATATGACCACCGAGCCGGGCTCGAGAGCCTCGATGTCCTCTTCCCACGTCGCAGGATTGACCAAAATTTGGATGTGTGTGCGGTCACCCGGTGCTTGGTAACCCTTGTCTGAAAGGCGCACAATGTACCAGGTGGGCAGTCCTGAAATGTTGGATGGAAAGAGGTTCTTTCCACTGACGGGCACGCCCATGTCGAACAGGGACTGAAGCAAGATGAGGTTCGCTGACTGCGAACCGGTACCGTTGGCGGTGGCGATGTTTATGGTGAAATCGTTGATGATGCGGTCCATTTGAAACACCCTTCGGGACATGGCAGTGAACCCGTTCTTGGCTTTGGGTCCCCTACGCACTCTTTCAACATGTTGCCATTGCATTCCCGAAATTTTTCAAAGAAAAGATGAGGATGAGGGCCGTTACTCATCTTCTAGCTCGCACCATGCTGGGGTCTCGTCGTCGTATGAATCGTCGTGAGCATAATACTTGTCGAGGGTGGACGCCAAATCCGACTTGATGAGCATCGAGCAGGACGGATTGTAGCCGGGTGAATCGGTGTATTCCGTTCCATCGTTGTCCTGAATTGACGTCGGGAACCACCACATGGCTCGCCCATCTTCTGAGACTTGAACCTGAATCGTGTGCGTGAAGGCGGTGCCTTGGTGGTTGGCGAGCACCACCAACTCATCTCCGCTGTGGCTCCACTGTGCTGAGCTGTCATCTTCCCAGGCGGCGGTGCTGTCTTCCCTGAAGGTGAAGCGTTGACCTTGATCGTTCATCCACGTTCCTTCCACGGCCGCTCCACCTTGATTGGCCAACACAAACAGAAGGATGACCACCAACGCAACACCAACCACGCCTGCTGTGATGGCGGTTGCCTTTTGCGAGGGTCGCAAGCGTTTGACGTCGATGTCGTCAACCTTGGACTGCACGAACTCCCATGCTTTTTTTCCTTTGGACTTGAGGTCTTCAAGCGGTTGTGGGATTTCGGCTGACGGGGCATAGGGGTTGTACGTTGCCTCGGCAACCTGCTCGGTCGCCATCACGGTCGTCTCGACCGGTTGGGGCGAGGCGGTCGGTTCGTGCGTGAAGCCGGGATATTTTGTCGCCGTTACGAGGAAGGCGTCTTCGGGGGTGTACCCTCGTTCCAAAAGATGGACATAATGGCGAAGGTCTTCTTCCATCATCGTCCCTCCTCGGTGAGTTGCCACCTTGTGGTTGACCCAGATGAATCGGATATTTAGGGCCTACTAAATTATTTACATCAGTCCCAAGTGGAAAGACCATACCAGCCAGTGGGAGTGATGATGATGCGTCTCAGTCGATTGTTTAGTTTGGCTCTTGTGTTTGTCATGGTTTCTTCCGTTGGTCTTCAGGCCCCTGCCCTCCTCGGCGACTCGTACGCCATTTACTCAACAAACGGACGTGATGGGGTTTGTGAGGACCTGTACGAGGACGACGAGCAAGGCTGTATCAACGATTCACGATGCAATCCTGAATACGACGACGGGGAATTTGACGATTGCGAGGATGCCGATGAAGACGACGATGAAGATGACGACGAGTATTGCGACCAATTTGAGTACGATGAAAACGGTTGCATTGCTGACTCCTTGTGCGACCCAGAGTACGAAGACGACGGTGTGACCTTCGATGATTGTGAGGAAGCAGATGACAGCGGCGGCGGTAACACCGGCGGCGGTGGCAACAACGGCGGTGGCAACAACGGCGGTGGCAACAACGGCGGTGGCA
>CAXHCG010000131.1:0-5376 GCA_964014905.1 uncultured Candidatus Poseidoniales archaeon
TGCTGCCGTCCGTTTAAGGAACGGTGCGTAGAGTGCGGGTAAAATCAACAAACTCGAGAGCAGCGCCAGCGTGATGGCAACCACAAAGGCTTGACCAAAGAGGCGAAGTGGCAAGAGCGCAGAGAGATTGAGCACAGCAAAACCACCCGCCGTGGTCAGCGCTGCGCCAGCCATGGCTCGTCCGGTCGTCGCGGTGGATTTCGCTACCCATTCCGCAGGCATTCCAAACGGGTTGTGAGCGGCTTCTTCTTCCAGTCGCGTGGTGAAGTGGACAGCATAGTCCACGCCCAAACCCAACGACAACGCCCCGATGGTCACGGTTTGAGAGTTGATGTTGTAGCCGGTGTAGCCCATCAGTCCGTAGACCCATACAACCACCATCATGAGGGGAATCCACGAAACAACGCCTCGTTGCAGGCCTTCTTTGAGGTCGTTTTCGTTGCGTACGGTGTGGATCCCCACCAACATGAACAGAATGACGAAGGCGACGATGCCGGTGGATTGCACCGATGCACTGGCCACGTCCGAGGTGGTTTGGGCGTTGATGAGCGCACGACCACTTAATCGGAGGGTGAAGGCATCGCCTGCGTCATTGGAAAGGTCTTCGAGGGTTGCTTCAATGCTCTCAGCAAGCTCAACGGTAGCCCCCCAGCCAAGGGTGTCGGCTTGGAAGGACAGCAGCGTCTGCTCGCCGTCTCGAGCGAGGAGGCTTTTTGTGGTCTCAATGCCGGTTTCATTTTCAAGCGACCAACTTCTGAGGTCTTCGTACCCGCTTGCTTCCCCTGCTTCAGCAGCCAGCATAAACGCGTCCAGAACAGGGTCCTGTAGCCGTGCTTGGTCAAACACATCCCAAATTCCGTTTGGGACGCCGTTTACATCGGCTCGAGCGCTCATCGCCTCCGATGCAGAGGTCCATGCGGCCCGGCCAGTTTCGCTGATGACATCGCCGTCAATGACCACGTAGAGGGGAGAGCGGCTGGTGCCAAATTCATCACTGATGAGCAGGAAATCCTGTACAACGGGAATTGAGTCGTCGAGTTGATCCCGTTGTTCAAACGCCACCTCCAATTGCTGGAATCCAGCCACCATGGGGGCGAGAAGGATGAGGGCGATGAGCCCAACCTTGAGGGGCTGCTGGGAAAGTTTCCCCAAGTTTTGGCTAAGCGGCCCAACCGCGACCTTGCTCGCTCGCTCAAGTGGGAGCTTTTTGGTGGGCAGAATGAGCATCAAAGCCGGGAGGGCGGATATGCTGAGCAGATAGATGAGGAACAGCCCGATGGCGATGACGGTACCGAAGACCTGCAAGAAGGCCAGCGAAGACAGCCTGAAGGAGAGGAAACCCACGATGTCAGTGGTGATGGCGATCATCAGGGCAATGGACGTGAGCACCGTTCCTTGACGAATCGCACGCTGGCGAGATTCTTTGTCAAAGTCCCGGAGTGTGATGCGGCCAGCAGGATTGCGGATGTCTTCCTCCCTGAGTTCTTCTCGGATCCGGAGAACAACGTGCAGTCCATAATCCACGCCGATGGCCAGCAGCAGAACCGGAATTGAATTCATGGCGGCGTTGAACGTCATGTTGACGCCAGCGAACTGCAGCCAGCCGGACAAACCGTAGGTGCCGGCAATGGCCAACACCGTCAGCACAAGCACGTAGGCTGTTTCTCGAACGCTCCTGAAATTAAACCACAGGATGACGCCGAGAAGCAGCATCGCAGCGCTGGTGAGCATACCAATTTCTTTGCCGATGGTGGCGCTGGAATTCTCTGCGAATTGGGCGAAGGAGAACGTTCGAACATCGCTGTCGTTGGTGGTTTGAGTGACATCGGCCTCCATTCCCTCGGCCCATGCCGTTAGGTCGGCTTGGACGTCCCCCAGAATCTCGTATCCGTAGTCGAGAGGTTCGCTTGAAACAACAAGCGTCACCATGACTGGTCCGTCGGACAACCACGGGTCGTCGGCGTCCTCGCTTGGCAAGCAGGACAGGATGGCGGCTCTGAAATCAATGGATTGCAACCCAATCAAAGGTCCAAGTTGGCCTTGGAGCGGCCCTGAAACGGCAAGGATTTCTCCGATTTGGGCCGGTGTTCGGTTGACTGTCATGCTGGACAAATGCCCCATCAACTGACCGAGGTCAGCGTTCAGGTTGTCGCCCGTGTCCATTCGGACAAGCCAGGAACTTGGTTCTCCAGCGTCCCATCCAAGCAAGCGTTCAGGCGACACTTGCTCCACCGTTGGGACCGATGATGCGGCCTGCGAGAGGTTCGACAACGCCGCCGAGAGGTTGGCGTCGTCGGTGGCCATCAACACCTCGATGGAGGCTGCTTTGAGGGGCGTTAACCACGGCGAAGCCGTTGCGCTGTCTTGCAGGGCCATCCACTGCATGGCCTGTCCTGCAGGGCCGTTGTTGGCTTGCGTTCCAAACAGCGGATAGTGGTACGGTGCAAAGTTGCTGTCGTTGAGCATGGTGGCTTCGATCAGGGCGAGTTGATGCCATGTTTCTGCTTGAAGCAAATCCTCGGATTCAATCTCGTCAAGCACGCGGATAAAATCGATGTTTGCACGGTATTCTTCCTCAACCTCGTTGAGCAAATCCACGCTTGGGTCGTCCGGGAAAAATCCATCTTCGCTGTTGTCAAAGTTGAGGTGCATGGCCCCTGCAGAAAGAAAAACCATGGCGAGAATGACAACCGTAAACGCTTGCTTGGGGCGGTCAACACTCCAATCGGTCAACGCCATGAAAGGATTTCTCATGATTTTAGCACATTGAATTGGCTTATAACCGTCCGTTTCGGTTTTCCATGCAGGGCCTTCGCCCAATCACGCCCCTTCGTTGAAATACCCTCGTTGCTTTTACCCACCATGGAAGGCGAGCGGTTTTATTTTGGCTATGGTTCAAACCTGAACGCTGACGATTGGGCGACGTGGTGCCGAGTGCGTGAGGCAGACCCTGCTTCCATCGAATGCATTGGCTCTGCGTGGTTGCTGGACCACTCGATGAAGTTCCACTACCATTCCACGGGCAGAAACGGAGGGGCTGCAGACGTTGTAGAGGACGTCGCAGGGACGACTGTCCCGGGCGCCGTATTCGCCTTGTCCGAGGAAGGATGGGAGTTGATGGACAAAAAGGAAGGCCATCCTCGCTGCTACAGGCGAACACCTGTATCGGTTGTGACGGACAAAGGCAGCGTCGTCGACGCCATCACCTACACCGTGGTGCCCAACCAACAGCAAACCGCCCTGGTCCCACCAACACCTCGGTATGCACGCCTGATCAGCGAGGGATTAAGTGAAAGGAATTTACCAATTGAACATTTGAATCAGTCAATACAAAATGTTGACTCAAAATCAAGGCTGCAGCACGTCTTCGTCTACGGGACGTTAATGCGAGGTGAATCGCGCTGGCCACAGTTGGAGCCCTGGTCCAGTAGCCCGGTTCAGCAGGGCATGATTACCGGGAGATTGTACAATTTGGGAAGTTTTCCCGGCCTGCGTTTGGACGAAATTGGAACGGTCCATGGCGAGGTGCACCGTTGCGATAACATCGAAAAGGCGCTTGGGATTCTCGATCAGGTTGAGGGTCACAACGCCGGTTTTCTTCGGGAAGGATTGTACGTCAGGGTACCCGTTTCCGTGCGAACCTCAGAAGGAACGGTATGGGCTTGGACCTACGTCATCAACGAGGCTCCGCACCCATCAACGCGGTTGCAAGATGGGCGCTGGATTTCTTGAGGTTCATTCAAGCTCCAACAGCGTGGCGCCCTGGGCGACTTGGTCGCCAGCGTTGAAATGGATGCTGGTCACGGTGCCGTCGGCTGAGGCAACAATTCGGTGTTCCATTTTCATGGCTTCGAGCACCATGAGCGGCGCTCCAGCCTCAACTTCGTCGCCCTCACGCACAAGCACCTCGAGGACCTTGCCAGGCATAGGGGCGACCAGCCCACCTTCGTCTTCAGTTCCTGATGAACCCGGTTCAATCCGTTCCCACTTGTAGGTGCGGCCGTTCAGGTGGACCCACCACACATCACCGACCTTGGCGGCGTGGGCGAGGCAGGTTCGACCGTCTCGCAGCGTGAGGTGCAATCGTCCACGGTTGTGTTGCCGCAATTCATGCCCTTCGAGCACGAAGGCCTCGTCGATTTTGGTGAGGGACACTTCGATCGGTCCGTCCTTGGAAGCAAAGGTGTGCTGCATCAGGGGAACCTCCGTTGCAACGTGGAGAACGGGCTAACGGGCCCGTTGGTTGACGATTCTGCGGCTTCGTTTCTCCGTCGGCGATGCAGTCCGAGTGTTTCAGCACTGGCCGCCACCAACAAAGCCGCTTCCTCGAACAAAGGCGCCACAGGTGGATTCCAACCATCTGGCCAAAGTTCGTCAATCGTGGTGGTGGTGGTCGAACCGTCGACCACGGGCATTGCGTCGCACAGGTCCCGAAGGAATTCGATGTTGGTGGTGGTCCCGAGAACAACGAATTCGTCGAGGGCACGCCGCATTTTCTGAAGAGCCTCAGGGCGCGAAGGCGCCCAAACGATGAGTTTTGCCAACATCGGGTCGTAGTTCGGTGTGACCTCATCGCCTTCTCGAACGCCCGTGTCGAGACGGATACCGGGCCCTTCAGGTGGGCGGAACACCGCCAACGGGCCGATGGAAGGGAGGAAACCGTTGGAGGCGTCTTCGGCGTAGAGCCGCACTTCAATGGCGTGACCCCGAATCATGAGAGGGCCGCATGACATTGGTTCACCGTTGGCGATTCGCAATTGTTCCCGAACGATGTCAACACCGGTGACCAATTCCGTGACCGGATGCTCAACCTGAATTCGGGTGTTCATTTCAAGGAAAAAGAACTCGCCGGAAGGGGCAAGGAGGAATTCGACGGTCCCTGCGCCGACGTAGTTGACGGCCTCGGCTGCCGCCACGGCGGCTTGCCCCATCGCTTCTCGAAGTTCACGGTCCATCGTTGGTCCAGGAGCCTCTTCGAAGACTTTCTGGTGCCTTCGCTGCACGCTGCACTCACGCTCTCCCAGGTGAATCGTTCGGCCGTGCTGGTCGGCCAAGACCTGAATTTCAATGTGCTTTGAACCCGAGAGAAGGCGTTCGATGTAAATGCGTCCGTCGCCAAATGCAGCCACTGCTTCTCGGCGAGCGCCGGTGGCGGCTTGATCGAATTCGTCCGGGCCGTGCACGGCTCGCATGCCTTTTCCGCCACCTCCACTGGAGGCTTTGAGCAGAAGAGGATAGCCGACGCGGGTGGAAGCATCTCGAAGCGCCACGAGGGCCTTTGCTTCATCGACCTCCTCAACTTCTTCGCCGGGGATCACCGGAACACCAGCGGCCCGCATGGTTTGCCTCGCAGTCATTTTGTCCCCCATCTTTGTG
>CAXHCG010000132.1:0-5350 GCA_964014905.1 uncultured Candidatus Poseidoniales archaeon
AGATTATCAGCGGTCTCGTGGGCTCGGAGATGTGTATAAGAGACAGTCCGTGGTCCGGTTTAAGTCCTCACTTTGCCGAGCAAGCAAGGCAACGGTGGCTCCCGCTTTGGCCAAATTGAGACAAATCGAGCGACCAATGCCCTTTGACGCTCCGGTTACCACGAAGGTCTGACCTGTGAGTTCGCCCACGCCCTCACCTCAGTATGTGTAAAATCCCTGACCGGATTTGCGACCGAGTTTCCCTTCCTCTACCATTTGAATCAGAAGTGGAGCAGGTGCGTACTTTTCCGTGCCAAAGCCCTCGTGAAGGACGTTCATGATGTGAAGGACCGTGTCGTTCCCGATCAAATCCGAGAGCGCAAGCGGCCCAATGGGGTGGTTCATGCCAAGTTTCATGATGCCGTCAATGGCTTCTGGTTGAGCAACCCCCTCTTGAAGCGTGAGGATGGCTTCGTTGATCATCGGACAGAGAATACGGTTGGAGACGAAGCCCGGTGCGTCGTTGCATGAAAGCGCCGTCTTGCCTATCTTTTCTGCCGCTTCAACAACGGCTTGATTGGTCGCTTCACTTGTGCCATCTCCGTTGATGATTTCAACGAGTTTCATGATGGGGACTGGGTTCATGAAGTGCATGCCAATGACCTTGTCGGGTCGGTTGGTGGAACCAGCAATGGTGGTGATGGAAATGGACGATGTGTTGGATGCGAGGATGGTCTCGGGCTTGCATATGCTGTCCAATTCGGAAAAGATCTCCGCCTTGAGCGACAAAATCTCCGGGACGGCCTCAACGACCAAATCGCAATCAGCGCAAAGGGTTCGGTCGGTTCCAGTGGTGATGCGGCCAATGGCCAAATCCGCATCGACAACCGTCATCCGTTCCTTGAGGACCAGTTTTCCAAGGCTGAAGTTGATGGTCTCCATGCCCTTCTGAATGTAGTCTTCTTTGATGTCAATCATGACCACTTCGTAGCCCGCAACAGCGGCTACTTGTGCGATGCCGTTACCCATTTGTCCTGCGCCAATGACACCAATCTTCTGAATCAACTTGTTCACCTGTGATTCTTGCCACACGCAAGCCGTTCAAGAAGATGCGTATTCCAAACGACGGCGTAGGGGAAAAGGCTAATCCATCCCAGGAACACTGTTGGGCATGGTCGAGATTGTGTGCCCTCATTGCGAGGGGGAAATTGCTCTCGACGATGACGCATCAGGTGAATTCGCGTGCCCACATTGCGATGGTGAATTTGAATGGAACACCAACCCGACCAACAACGGGCAAGAAGCCTCAACGATTGAGGCAGAGGAGCGTGCACGCGCCCGCAGACTTGGATTGAAGATACTGAGCACCGGGGCTTCCGGTACACTCTTCATCATGGGCATTGTGATGCTGGCCATGGGTTCCATCGGTCTTGCTTTCTGTTCAGACATTTGGGCAGAGATGAGTGAGCCCCAAGGAGATTCCTTCAGTTCCCTGGGTGCTCTCTTCATTTTGCCAGCCATCCTTATCGGGTATTTTATTTCAGGCGGGACGGTGTTGTTGGGTCTCGGTTTTGTGTTGAGTGTGTTGATGAGGGCGGGTAGAAGTTAACCTGGTTCCTCGTCCACAGGAACGTCTGCAGGGGAAAGAGATAATCAGCAGGTGAAAGACCGTGAAGGGATGGTCGAGATTCTTTGCCCGCATTGTGAGGGAGAAATTGAACTTGAGGATGATGCATCCGGTGAATTTGCATGCCCTCTTTGCGATGGCGAGTTTGAATGGAACGTTGACGAGGAGGATTCCAGCGGGGCCCTCAACGGTTTTTCTTTTGATGCTTCAAGCATCAAACCGATTGCCGTTGTCCAAGGTGCCATCGTGGGCATCTCATTCATCGTCGTGTTGATGTGCTTTACGGCGGATCCGATATATACACTTTCAATCGAGGATGATGAATTTTTGTATTCAGCAGACACGATGACGGCGGAGGACATCTATGGTATGGGCGGAACGGAGAAATACAGTGCATATATCAACCATCTCACCGGAATAAAAGAAGAATACCAAGGAGCCATTGACACAGAAGACATTGACAAGATGGTCGAAGCCATGGAGGGATGGGATTCTGCTGGCAACACCTACCAATTTTTGACAATGATTGCGTTAATTTCTGTGATTCTGATGCCTATCTTGAGTTTGACATTTAACCTCTATGAGAGGAACGTGATCGATATGCCCGTAAAAGCGGCTGTTGTGGTCCATTTTTCAGGCAGAGGCGCCTATTATTTCGGTTGCTTCATGTGGTTCTTGGCCATCGTGCTCCATTTGATACTCGCTCCAGAAGCTTCGGGTCCAATCGGTATGGGACAATTCGATGTGGGGATGTTCGGTTATGCTGGTGTTTTTTGGTTTGGGCTGGTCATGAGCATCCTCGCGCCAATCGTTCACGCAGGGCTCTGGTTTGTGCCTCAAAACAATTGAGAGGTAGCCCGACTCGGATTCGAACCGAGGTCGGCGGGACCAAAACCCACCATGATGGACCCCTACACTATCGGGCTGTGTAGTCCGGTCGGAGCGGTTCCGCTTTTTGTTTCTGTCGGCTTTTTTTCACAACCGGTTCCAGCCTTGCATCGCAAAGTGAGCGAACGACCAATGACTTGACCAACAAACTCAATGGCAAGAACCTCGTGCTCAGCGTGTGAAAGTCCTCTTGCTTGGCGCATCCGGTTTCATCGGAAAAAGCATTGCAAACCATGCACCAAACCATGTGAACCTCACGGGCACCTATTGCACGAATAAACCTACAGCGGTCAAGTTTGAAACGCAGAAATTGGATTATTTGGACGCCAACCTGGATTGGGAACAATTGATTCAGCCCTACGATTGCATTGTTGTTGCGGCGCGAGCAAGCGGGGCAACCGCAGCACAACGCAATGAGGTGGCACGGCTTGGGAAGATCTCGTTCAAGGGCCTCATAGACGCAGTAAAAGCCCGTTCAACACCACCACATCTCGTTGCAATGCACGGTTCATTGACCTACGGCGATATGGGAGAGGCGCTGGTAAACACCAACGCGCCCGTTCGGCCTTCTGGGTTTGCATCGTCCTATTCCCTTGCAGAATCGCCGTTTCGTGAACATCAGAAACAGGGCGGGAGCATCGCCATTGTTCGAGCACCCTGGGTGGTTGGTGCGTTTTCCTGGTACAGGCGGCTGTATGCAACATCCCCGACAATACCCCTCATTGGTCATGGAAACCAATGGATGTCGCTTGTCTCTGTGGATGAACTGGCAAAGTACGTTTGGAAATTGGCTGAAGAGAGAGCCTCGGGTATCATCCACCCGCCGCTAACATATCGGTGCCGTCAGCGCGAATTCGTTAAGATGGTGCAAACTGTATCTGGGAAAGACATCAAGCGCATGCGATGGTGGACCTTACGACGCATGGAAAAACAGATGCGAACCTCCATCCTTGCATCGATCCGACTTGATGACGGCAACAGCATGGGTTCCGAGGGTGAACAAGCCAGAAAAACGATGCTGCGTTATCTTGAAGATCTTCACCGTGGCTTTTCATAGACGTAGAGGCTGTATTCACCAGCGTTCCACGCAGGCGTCCATTGGAGTACCGAGTCGACGGCAAAAAGAAACCGACTTCGTAGGCCGCCGGATGGAGCCCAATGGTGCCGGTACCACGCTGGATGCGTGATGCAGTAACCCCTCCGGCGTGTTCGTTGGAGGTGCTTACCAAAGGCCGCATGAACTTCACGAGATGAATAACATCGCGAAGCCAGGAAGCGTGTAGGTGAATAACCACCCCAGACTTTTTTCAAACGAGCGAAAGCTTTCTTGGGCCGAAGGGTCGTGAGGTTCCACAGAATCTCAAAAGCATACCATTTGTTGACGAACGTCGCAACTACACGGCCACCTGGTTTCAAAACAGCGGCCATGCCTTCCACCGCACGTTCGAGATCGGCCGTGGTGTTCAACGCCCCGAAGAACACGTACACGGTATCCACCGATTCCTTTCCAATGGACTTCAGCGCCTGCTCGGGACCACCCAAATACGGCTCCATCTTTGGATTAGACTCGGCCTTGGTTTTGACGATCTTGAAAAATTCAGAGGTGATGTCCAACCCGGAAACCTTGTCGACATTGGGTTGTTTGACGAACCACACCATGTCAAGGCCCGGCCCGTATCCAATTTCGAGAAGGTGCCCAACATTTCCGTCCAACACGACTTCTCTAAATCGATTCCGGAGGGTTGCGAGGACATGGTTTTGATGGGCACGTTCCTCAAATGAAGCGGCCTCTTCATCGTAATAATCAGCGACGGATTGGTGATAGTTCTCCGCATTCATGGCATCGCCTCAACAATGAACGAGTAGTTGGCCTCAATCCTTTGCTTGTGTTCGTGCTCGTGGCCTCTGCAAACTGATTTTGTATACACCGCTTCGGCAGATTCCGACGCCATTTTGAGTTGTTTTATTCTTCTTGATGACTCCCAATGTTCGATCATGGAACCAATGATAGGCAATGTCATGACCCGCCACCACCGAGGGTTTCCTCGTTCGTTTTGGACAAGTAATCGGGGTTTTGGCTTTGCATTCGGGAGAACATCGTGAACCCAACGGTTTACCTCGTGGAGATCGGCTAATCCACCCGTATCCTTGATGGGAATCATCTGCATCATTTCTCGTGCGCTGTAGAGGCTCGGTGTGAACTCGAGAGCGTCTTGGGACATCACCATGTTCGGGCACAGCAAGCCCCCTTTCGGATGTTTGTGTGAGAGATAAATGGCCAAAGCCCTGACCCGCCAGACCCAACCTGGCTTCGTGATGATCAGCACGTCAACGTCACCGTCGTTCCGGTTCGTGCCTGCGGCAACCGAGCCGGTGATTGAAAGGCCCGTTATGTACGGACATGCGGCAAGAACTCCTAACACAAACTTGGTTTCATTGAGGTGTTTTTTGGCACGCCTCTGCATTTCTGCAAACTCCTGGTTTCGAGCGTGCTTCGTCGAAACCACCACCCCTTCATCAACCCGAGGTGGGAGGATTGCTCGATGGCCTCGTAATCTCTTCTTCTGAAGATCTTCTGAGGAGATGGCGTAGCAAATCTGAGACACTGAGATGATGATGAAAGATGCTCGACCAGGCGAGAACCTCGTCGATGGCTTCAGACAGGTCGACTGCCGGTGTTTTTGGCATGAGGAACACCTTAACCATCCTTGACAAGTTTAAGAACATGGGGCTCTGTTGGAGAGAAGGCGTAAAAAGAGGGCTCGGCGTGGTGAGATGCAATGGGTCACGATGAAAGTCTGGGCCATCGAGTGACGTTCCACGCTGTCTCTTATACACATCTCCGAGCCCACGAGA
>CAXHCG010000133.1:0-5284 GCA_964014905.1 uncultured Candidatus Poseidoniales archaeon
TGAGTTGCTCGCTCATATTCCGTTGATTTGCAAAGAAAAGGGCATCCCCTTCGGCTATGTGCCGAGCCAAGAATTCCTCGCCAAGTCCATCAGCATGCCAAAAGACACCTCGGCAGCTTCCGTTGCCGTGATGGAAATCACAAAAGGCGCCCAAGAAAAGTTTCACGAAGTCGTTGAGGAAATCAAAACCCTCATGAACAACTGAATCCCGAAACGAGATGATCGATATGAGTCAAGAACTTGGTGGATGGCCAGCAGAAGTGGTTGAAATCGTGGGACGAACCGGAATGACCGGTGAAGCCACGCAAGTCAAGGTGCGAGTCAATGACGCTCCCAATCCCCGGGACGTTGGTCGTATCATCAGCCGGAACGTCGTTGGACCGATCCGGGTCGGCGATATTTTGATGCTCAAGGACACGGGCCGTGAAGCCCGCAAACTCAATGCACGGTGATGCCACATGCCAGAACGACGAATTTGCAACTTTACAGGCGAAGAAATTGAACCCGGAACGGGCATGATGTTCGTCCGCAAAGACGGCAGTGTACTCTGGTTCAAGAGCAGCAAGGCTCGCAAGAATCAACTCCAACTGAAGCGCAACGCTCGACGTGTAAAGTGGACTCGCCACTACGTCAAGGGCGGCATCCAGTGAGTCATTGAGCAGCGCACAGCCTCACAGCAACGCCCTTAAACAGGTCACATTTGGGTTGGCATGGTGAACACCATGGAAACGACTTATGTTATGATCAAACCCGACGGCGTGCAACGAGGACTAATCAGCGAAATCATCGGCCGTTTTGAGCGGAAAGGCCTCAAATTGGTCGGTTTGAAAGCGATGGTCCCAACCGAGGAAATCGCTCGTGCTCACTACGATGTTCACAAAGAGCGTCCCTTCTTTCCCGGCCTCATTAAATTCGTCACCTCGGGTCCCGTGGTCTGCATGGCATGGGAAGGCGTCGAAGCCATCGCCGTCGCCCGCAAACTCATCGGTGCCACCAACGGTCGAAACGCCGACCCAGGAACCATCCGTGGCGATTTCGGCATGGACATGGGCTACAACATGATTCACGGCTCAGACGCCCCCGAAACAGCTGCCTTCGAGTTGGGTCTCTGGTTCCCAGAAGGCTTGATGTCGTGGGAAAACACGATGGGCGCTTGGGTTTACGAGTGAACCCTCATAACACCCTCATTCCGGTGGGATAAACATGACCGCTGACGAGGTCGCTGATGCGGACGAAGCGCCAGCCCTGCCGCGCGGCCACAACCGTCAACCGATTGTCTCCGTGCTCGGTCATGTCGACCACGGCAAGACAAGTTTGCTCGACATGGTTCGTTCCATCGGAAGTCAACGTCAAGCCAGCGTGATGGACCGAGAAGCAGGAGGCATCACTCAGCACATTGGAGCCACCGAGGTCCCTGCCGATGTCCTGAACGAAACATGTGCGGCCATGCTTGGCGGTAAGAATTTCAAATCTCCCGGATTGTTGTTCATCGATACGCCAGGTCATCATTCCTTTGCTTCGCTGCGAAACCGTGGGGGTTCAGTAGCGGACATCGCCGTCCTCGTTGTGGACATCATGGAGGGCCTCCAACCACAAACGATCGAATCCCTGAACATTCTCAAGGAAACCCGAACGCCATTCGTCATCGCAGGCAACAAGGTCGACCGTCTTCACGGTTGGCGGTGTGAACAAGGTCGTTCATTCATCGAATCGTTCCAAGCCCAGCGAGAAGATGTTCAGGCGTTGTTTGAGGACCGGTATTGGAAAACCGTGGGGCAATTCTCAGAACACGGGTTCAACCTTGAGCGGTACGACCAAATCCGCGATTTCCGTCAGAACGTAGCCCTTGTCCCCATGTCGGCCAAAGAAGGGGAAGGGCTCCAAGATTTGTTGGCGGTCACCGTCGGGCTTGCTGAGCGTTTCCTTGAAGACCGCTTAACGGATACTTTGGGTCCTGCATTGGGGACGGTGTTGGAAATGAGGGACGAGGTTGGCATGGGAAAAACGCTGGACATTATCCTTTACAGAGGGGGCCTCAGCGTCGGTGATACAATCATGCTTGCTGGACAAGACGGTCCGTTTACAACCCACATCAAAGGACTCAAGCGACCCCAAGGCATGGCTGAAATGCGCGACGCTGGAAAACGTTGGGTCAATTTTGACACCGTCGAAGCGGCGTGCGGTGTGAAAATTGTTGCTCCAAAATTGGAGGCGACCATCGCTGGAACCACCCTCCATCTTGCCAACACAGCCGATGAGATTGAAACGGCAGAAGAAGCCATTCGAGAGGAATGGCGGGCGATTTTTGACACCATGCCCGTGATGTGTTCCTCGTGCAACGAGGTCTTCGCCCGTCAAGATTTTGCATCTCACACTGCTTCAGGCCCCTGCCGTGGTGCGGAGGAAGACCGCACGGGTGTCGTGATCAAGGCCGATACGGTTGGCGGACTGGAGGCCCTTGCGTTCGAGCTCCATCAACGAAACATTCCAGTCCGACAAGCGACGGTTGGACCGGTCAACAAAAAAGACATCCTGATGGCCAAATCCGCTTCAGACCCGCTTCAGAAAGTGATTTTGGGTTTTTCCACGAAAGCCAACACCAGCGACGTTGCTCAACAACTCGGGGCTGAAGACAGCGAAGTAAAATTCATTTCCGGACCCATCATTTACCACATCATGGATGCGTTTGAAGAATGGCAAGATGCAACCAAAGCGCTGATTGAAGAAGAGCAAAGGGAGTCCATTGTTTACCCCGGAAAGGTGCTCTTCCTGAAGGACCACACCTTCCGCGCCAAGGGTCCGGCGATTGTGGGGATGCGCGTGCTTGGGGGGCGCATCCATGTTGGACAGCGTTTGATGAAGCTGGACGGTACTTCGGTTGGGCAGGTCAAGAGCCTTCGGACACGGGCGAGTGAGGATGTCAAAGAAGCAATGCAAGGCGACGAGGTGGCTGTGGCGGTTCAAGGTCCAACCGTTGGTCGCCACATTGAGGAACTTGACGAATTCTATGTCGACGTTCCTGAACGCCACGTCAAGCGCCTGAAGAAGGTTGACTTGACGCCAATCGAAGAGGAAATTTTGGAACAAATCGTTTCTCTTCACCGGAAAGACAATCATTTCTGGGGCCGTTAAGGTCAGGACTTGCTGAAGTATTGATGAGCATTTTTGCCGGAGAAAGCGCGCACATTCAAATAAGATATGAACCGTGTTTCTTCTTACCAACAAGGTGGTTACATGGAAGCAAGTATGCAAGGAGGCGCTGGCGGCGCCCGCACCCAAGATTTGATTGCGACCGTTTCTGCGATTTCTAACAGCCTGATGAACGAAGTCAGCAAGGTCATCATTGGCAAGAACGAGAACCTCCGTCGTGTCACGGTGGGTATTCTATCGAACGGCAACATGCTGCTGGAAGACTTCCCTGGACTGGCCAAAACGCTGCTTGCCAACACGTTTGCTCGAGCGCTCGGCTGCAAGTTTAAGCGTGTTCAATTCACGCCCGACCTGCTCCCTTCGGACATTATGGGCACCTACATGTACGATCAAAAGGCAGGAGAATTCAAACTCCGTGCTGGGCCTTTGTTCTCGAACGTTCTTCTCGCCGACGAGATCAACCGTGCACCTCCAAAGACACAAGCTGCCCTGCTTGAAGCCATGGAAGAGAAGCAGGTCACCATTGAAGGAATCACGCACAAATTGCCGGCTCCGTTCGTTGTTATCGCAACACAGAACCCGATTGAACAGGAAGGAACGTATCCTCTTCCTGAGGCTCAAATGGACCGTTTCCTGATGAAGATGAGCATGGGCTACCCTGACCGTGCAGAAGAGAAAGCCATCCTCGCCCGCCGGAAGCTGCGTGGACAGGACGAACACGTGGTTGAACAAGTGACGTCCCCAAAGAAAGTCGTCGCTATGCAAAAAGCATTGGAAACAGTGCATGTCGACCCTGCTATTCTTTCGTACATCATTGAAATCGTGCAGCGAACCCGTGAAGACCACCGTGTCATTAACGGGGCATCCCCGCGTGCAAGCCAAGCCCTGTTCAAAACGGGACGGGCCGCCGCCGCTATCGCTGGACGTAATTACGTGATTCCCGACGACATCAAAGGCATCGCCCTGCAAATCATCTCGCACCGAATCAACATGAAGCCAGAGGCCAAGATTCGAGGCATAACCGGCATGCACATCGTGCGAAAGATCCTCTCTGAAGTCCCCGTTCCTGTCATCCAACCTGCCTGAAGCGTGGGCCTATGATGCCTGCATTGAAAGGGAAGGTCTTCTCTGCTGAGTATGCCGGAGGGCTGACGTGATGAACCCGTACAAAATGGTCATCGCTGTAGCAAATCAGAAAGGTGGCTGTGCCAAGACAACGACAGCGGTTAACGTCGCGGCGGCGCTAGCCAAAGGCTCTCGCCGACAGGGGCTTCCACCTGCAAAAGTTCTCCTCGTTGACCTTGACCCACAAGGCAACTGCGCCACATCGTTTGGTCTTGAAAAGAAAAAAATCAAGAAAACAGTGTATGATTTGTTGACCAATGATTCGGGCGAAGAACTCCCACTCATGGAGGAGTACCTCATTTCTCCGAGTGAAATCACGAAGGCCATGAGAGAGGCTTGGAGCAACAGAAATGGAGGAAAAAAGGTTCCCGAAACCATTGATGCTGGCCATTTGTGGATTCTTCCAAGCGACATTCACCTCTCAGGAGCAGAGATTGAATTGAGTCACAAGATTGGGCGCGAGACCCGACTGCAGGAAGCGTTGCTCCCTGTTATGGATGAATTCGACTACATCATCATCGACACCCCTCCTTCTCTGGGCCTGTTGTCCATCAACGCCATGTGCGCTGCCAACTGGGTGATGGTTCCGGTCCAAGCGGAATATTATGCCCTTGAAGGGTTCAGCATGCTGATGAACTCAATCAAGATGATCCAACGACGCATTAACCGTAATTTGAAAATTTTTGGCATTGTTATGACGATGGTGGACGGGCGCTCGAAATTGAGTACCTACGTGTGCGATCAGGTCAACAAAAAGATGCCAAATAAATTGTTCAACACAACCGTACGACGTTTGGCCAAAGTGGCTGAAGCCCCGTGGAGCGGTGCGCCGACCGTTATCCTGAACAAACCAACCAACTCAGGTGCTGGCGCTGGTAGCCTGGAATACTGGACGTTGGCAAAAGAAGTTCATCAGCGCGTCCAAGAAGTCCGGCGAGAATTCGGTGTGGTTGAAGAATCCCGCTTGAGACGAGAACGGACCATTCGCTGATGCTTGCGCAGGTTGTTT
>CAXHCG010000134.1:0-5206 GCA_964014905.1 uncultured Candidatus Poseidoniales archaeon
AACCATCGACCTCCGGGTTATGAGCCCGACGGGATATCCAGACTACCCCACCTCGCTAGCCCTACCGCCACGGTTCACCGTTTTCAAACCACCGTCTGCACCCCATCATGAAAATGGGTGGTTTGATGAGGTAGAGGCCCCTACCCAGCCCATGCGAGCCCTTCACGTCAAGGCGTTGACCGTGCTCGTTGCCTTGCTTTGCAGTTCGTTCGCAGGATGCCTCGGTGGAGACGAATCTGGAGATGAGAAGAATCCAATTTCGATGAACGTTCACTACGATGCGACTTCGGGGACGATTACCGAACGGGTCCAGAACGGTGCAACGCTCTCGCAAACCGGCGTAGAATTGTCGTTTGATTTTGCTCGGGTTGCGTCGAATGCAGGGAACATGAAGACCTTCACGCTCGATCCGGGGGACGATGAGGACGGCTCCAACACCGTTTCTTCAAACGCCAACGAACAGGCCGAACTTTCCTACACCTACCAAACCCACGGGTTGTTCACCGTCGTCCTCACGGCCGTCGATGAAAGCGAAAACGAGGCGTCGATGAGCCTCACGGTACGGATTGACAAAGAGATTGACTGGACGCAGACCAACACCGATGAGCCCGATTCAATGGTGATTCCCACGGCACCTGACTGCACGTGTCCGGGTCCTGAACGCATCGTTGTCGATTCAACCATCGATAATCCCTCAGGCCTTATTGGTGGTACACCGGTGACGGTGACGTGGCATCTCGACAACCCCGATGGGGAGGAACAAGCCTTCCACACCGAACAGATTGGGGACGGACAGGAAGCCTCGTGGACGCACGACCAATACACCATCGATGAAGGGGACTGGGCGCTCAACGTGAGCATTGATTCAGGAAACGACTCCCTCAATTTACATCACATCGTGCTCATCACCTACGAACCGAATGAATCGGAGCCGAACCCGCTGGCTTCAGAGGTCGTGGAGCGGGAAGAGGATTCACTTTCACAATGATGAAATTGAAACGAAAAGTGAAATAAAAAGGACACTGCGTTCCGTTTGTCGGATGAAAATTCCAGAATCTGAGGGGCCTTCAATCCCCACCCTCCTTCGTTCCTTCATATACGGAAGCACACCCACATCGGGTTGAAGGGATGAACCATGCCAACAAAATCGAAGAAGAAAGCGAGCATTGAGATTGAAAAGAATGAAGCACCTGTGGAAGAAGAGGTCGTTTCAATGACTGAGGAAGAGGAGGTCAAAGTGACCATCGAGGACCTGCCAGGTGTTGGTCCAGCAACCGCAGAAAAGTTGCGAGAAGCCGGTTTTGACGAACTCTTGGGCCTTGCTGTGATGTCCCCTGCCGACCTTGCTGAAGAAGCGGAACTTGGTGAGGCGGTTTCCGCCAAGATCATCGCTGCCGCCAAGAAAATGGCCAACATCGGCGGATTCGTTTCCGGTGACGCGTTGCTTGAACGCCGACGAGAAGTCCAGAAGCTGTCATCAAAGGTTCAATCCATTGACGACCTGCTTGGCGGCGGATTCGAAACCCAAGCCCTCGTCGAGGTCTACGGAGAATTTGGAAGCGGAAAGACGCAAATCGGCCACCAATTGGCCGTCAACTGCACCATGCCCGTTGACCAGGGAGGCTTTGACGGCGATGTGTTTTACATCGACACGGAGGACACCTTCCGCCCCGAGCGCATCACCCAAATGGCCCGTGGGCACGGAGTCGATCCGGAGTACGTGTTGTCCCGCATTCACGTCGCACGCGCCTACAACTCTGCTCACCAAATGCTCTTGGCCGACGAAATCAAGCGCATGAGCAAGGGATTGAACGTCAAGATGATCATCGTTGATTCATTGACCAGCCATTTCCGTGCTGAATTCATTGGGCGCGGAATGCTCGCTCGCCGGCAGCAAAAACTCAACAGCCACCTGAAGGACCTCAAGAAGTTGGCCGACGTGAACAACGCCCTCGTTCTGGTGACCAATCAGGTACACTCCAAGCCCGACGCCATGTGGGGTGACCCGACCAAGCCGATAGGTGGACACATTCTTGCCCACGCCAGCACCTTCCGACTCTACCTTCGAAAGGCCAAGGGCGGACGACGAATCGCTCGCCTTGTTGACTCTCCAAACCTCCCTGACGGCGAATGCGTCTACCAGGTGACGGAAGAAGGCCTCAGGGATTGATTCGGCGCCGTTCATCGGGGTGGCAAACCCTTGGATGCTGCCCTCTGAAGGGCGGCACATTCAAGATGTGTTCGTGGGAAATCTGCCCATGCGCCATTTGATTGAACGGGTACTGGAACTCTCAGAAGACGAACAACGCGTGGTTGACCACGTCGAGGCCCCCGACCATGGCTCAGAAGAGGAATTGCGAGCCTTGCTCGAGTCGCTTCAACCCAGGATCCGCGTGTACGGTGTGGGCGGCGCAGGATGCAACGCCATCAACCGTTTGTTCGATGAGACGTTGTTCGAATCGTCGTACGTGACGGGCTACGCCATCAACACGGATGCTCAAGCCCTTCTCCAATCCCCCATCCAAGAGAAGGTGCTCATCGGTCGAACGGCACGTGGACGCGGTGCTGGAGGCGACCCAACCAAGGGCGAAGCTGCAGCGCTTGAATCAGAACGGGTTTTGCGACGCATCACCAACGACACGCAACTGGCCATTATCACCGCCGGAATGGGCGGAGGCTCAGGGACGGGCGCGGCCGGTCACATCGCCCGCCTTGCTAAGGCTCAAGGTGCCATGACCATCGCTGTGGTCACCTACCCGTTCAAGTCGGAAGGTTCCCTTCGAAAGCAAAACGCCGAATGGGGATTGGAACGATTGCGGGAACATTGCGACACCATCCTCGTCATCCCCAACGAACGCCTCTTGGAAATCGAAGGTGTCAAGGATCTGCCCATCGCCAGTGCCTTCCGTGTTGGCGATGAGCTGTTGGTTCGCTCCATCACCGGTGTCACCGAACTGCTTACCACCGACGGCATGGTCAACCTTGACTTTGAGGACCTCAAATCCATCGTGCATTCCGGAGCCGGTGTTGCCATGATTGGCCTAGGGAGCGCTCGAGGACCTGGCCGGGCCGATGCCGCCACCATGGAAGCCCTCCATTCCCCGCTTTTGGACTTGGACATGAGCGACGCCCGAGGCGCCCTCATCAACGTCGTTGGCGGTGCGAGTTTGACCCTCGGTGAGGCTGAGCGTTGCTCGCAACTCATCAAAGAACAAATCTCACCCAATGCTAAAATCATCTGGGGAGCGGCGGTCAAAGAGGAGCTTGGCGATGAATTGCGAGTCATGCTCGTGTTGACGGGCGTGAAGAGCGACCAGATTCACGGTTCAACCGAGAACCGCCAGTTGCGAGCATTGCGAAATCGGCAAATCGAGTTCGTTAACTGATCACGGCCGGCCAACCGACCACAGCAATCCCACGAGAACGAGAAGTCCGACGGCTAAGACCCAACGGTCGGTCTGACTGACTCCATCGATGCCTTCTTTTGGAACGAGGTCACCTTCGTACGCCACGCCCGGTACAACCACCTCAAGCGTGGACCAAGCATCTCCCGTTGGAGCGTTGTTGCCGTTGACGGCGTTGCCGTGCACAACAAAGGTGGCCGCTGTGTCGTTTTCCGCAGGGGCCTGCCACACGAGGTTCCAAGAACGCATGGTTGACCCTTCGGTGGTGTGGGTCCAACCACCATCCAATGCTTGCACCAAGGAGTCATTGTTGAGCACAAGTTCGCCTTCATCCACGAGAAGCCGGAACCCACCCTGAGAACCGTTCTCCAACGCCACCATGCTGCTGCTGACCACCAAGGTCACGCTGTAGTTTTGTGTCGATTCAAAAGCCTCGGGTAGGCCTCGTAATTCGACGGCAGTTGAAGCGTCTCGGTTGTGACACAGGCAACCTTCGTTGGCCTCCGAACCAAGTCCATTGGGCGATGCGAGGACCCAGTTGCTCGCCATCACGGTGAGCAAAAGCACACCGGCAGCAAGGCAACGGCGTGTGGCCATGGTGCTTGGACAACGCAGGCTCGTAAGAGGCTTGCTTCTTGGTTAACGACGATTGAGAACACAGGCCGCCAACAAATGGTGCAGACGTCAGCCTCGCCATCGATGGGTGACCCCCGGTAGCGTGGAAAAGGAACCGAACCCTGCTCCAAGGTTGCTGCGCACGTTCTTCATCTAAACACAAGGGCTCGATGGGCATCAGCACAGATACTACACTCTTCAAAGGAGGAGGCCCGTTTCGTCAAACATGGAGCCAACGGATGAGCAAGCTGGAGCATGGACTGAGTCCTTTGATGCAGGAAAGTTTGTGAGAAAATCCAGTGAATTCCGGGACATCATTCAGCCAGGTGGAACCTTTGATGTGGAATCAAAGCGGTACCATCTGTACGTATCGCATGCATGTCCCTGGGCACATCGTACCCTCATGATGCGCACGCTGCTTGGTCTCGAAGATCATATCACCGTGGACGTGGTTGATTGGAGAATGAACCAAGATGGTTCTTGGTCGTTTAACCCAGAAGAAGAAGGGGCTACCGCCGACTCCGTGCACGGTGAAACGAGCCTCGAAGGAATTTACAATCGTGCGTTGGACGGCTGGAATGAAAGTGGAAGCATCGGGACCGTTCCAGTCCTGTGGGACCGTCATCGTTCAACCATCGTGAACAACGAAAGCCGAGAAATCATACGAATGTTCGATGCCTTGGCTCAATCCGGTTTAGGAAACGGCCGTACGCTTTGCCCGGAGGAATTGAAAGAGCAGATCGATGCCATGATCGATGCGAACTATGAATCGGTCAACAACGGCGTCTACAAATCTGGTTTTGCACGCACACAAGAAGCCTATGATGCCGCCGTGACTTCGCTGTTTGAACGCCTTGATGAGCTAGAAATCCATCTGGAGGGACGTGATTGGTTGGTCGGAGAGGAAAAAGGCGTTCTAACAGAAGCTGACATCTGCTTGTTCCCGACCTTGGTTCGTTTCGATTTGGTCTACGTCGTCCATTTCAAGTGCAACCTTCGCCGCATCATCGATTACCCAAACTTGCAAACCTACGTTGAGCGAATGCTTGGACAACCAGGCATTCGTGAAACATGCCATTGGCATCACATCAAAGCACATTACTTCTGGTCCCACCAGAACATCAACACCTTCCGAATCATCCCCCTTGGGCCACTCGAGGGTGTTCATACACGATAGGGCCAAGGGG
>CAXHCG010000135.1:0-5123 GCA_964014905.1 uncultured Candidatus Poseidoniales archaeon
CCCACCAAAAGCGCCGCAACCGTGACCGGCTGAACGTTCGGCAGGGGCTGCATAACGACACGAAGAGCCGTGGTCGCCAACACCATGGTCATGAGCATGGCGACCGTCATTCGGTTTGCCCGAGGGGCGGAAAGAAGGAAGCCAAATGCAGCGGCGACCAAGGCGATGTCCAGAAGCATTGAGCCGAGCGGAGAGAGCTCCGGCCCGTGAACCCCCAACGCTTGGAACATGTTCCCTCCGACAGGGCCGACATCCTTGAGGGTTGCCACCCCTAAGCAAGGGACCAACGCAACACAAGGGTTGCCTCGATGGAGGCGGCATCGATGGCGTAAATGCCTCGCTCCCCGTTGACCGTGTATTCCCACCCGCTTCCACTCGTCCCGTTGAAGGACGTGAGATAGAGCCCGAGGCTGGTGTCTTCGGTCACCGCGTCGATTCCGGATTGGGAGGCGGCGTCTTTGGTGAGGCTCCAAACGGTCCTGTGGCCCTCAAGGCCGCCCACGGTCACGGTTCCCTCCGGCAACTCAAACACAACCACCTGTGTTCCCAACCAATCCTCTGACCACGATGGATTCCATTCCTCATCTGGAGAGGTCGGCGGTGATGCTGTGAGCGCTTCGTTCCAAGCGTTTGAAACATCGGGGAGCATGAGAAGAGCAACCACCAAAGCGGAAAAAGAAAGCAAAGCCCAAGCGTTGTTCATTCGGCCCCGTTTTGCCAACGTGGCTGAACTGCCAAGGACGAGGGTTAACCCAATGATTCCCAAGAGCGCCAGGCCGTTGTTTTGGTCTTCCACAGATTGCAATTCTGGGCTCAAACCATCGCCTTCAAACGCCATAAGGACCCCTGCATCGTTTCCGAGGTAAAGCATTGAGGAGGCCTGCGCTGGAGCGGATGTACCGTAACCATCGTACGGTGTGGAGAAGAGCCCGGTGCTCACCAGACCGCCGGTTTCATTCACGTTGGCAGTGAACCACCCACCATCGGGAGTGTTCACCGGTGCGAACACTTGGTTTTCAGATACCAAGGCCATTTCGCCGTTCACCAAGGTTGGCAACGAATCAACGACGACGCAAGCCTGCTCACAGCGGACAGAGGTGAGGCCTTGGCGGTCACCGAACACGAAGGTCTCGTCAACCTGGAGAGGAACCGCTGGAGAGCCACCTAGCGTGGCCAAGAGGTCGAGGGAACGAGAAGCGGTGGAGTACACATAGAGGGAACTCGATGTGGCCTCTTGAACATGAAGTAACAATCGATGGTCAACAACCAGTGGAGCGTGGCGCAGCGACCCTGTAAGGTTCACAGACGATGCCACGGTACCGTTGCTGTGAACGCCCCACAACGTTCCGGTTTCACTTCCAACCCAGTACGTCTCCCCTTGCTTTGCAACACCGTTACGCCACCCGTCGCTCAACTGAACTTCAAACCCCTTTTGCCCGTTCGCAAGGCACAACTGCATCAATCCGTCGCGTGTTGGAACAACCGCATGGTCGGCGTCGACCAGCGCAGCACCTGTGATCCCCCAAGCCTTCACCGTGGTGTTGACCTGCCAAAGTACGGTGCCGTTTGAGGGGTGAAGCGCCGTGTAATCTCCGTTGGCCCAACCAACCAAGAGCATGTCAGGCCATTGCCCACAAGGGCCGGCGCCGGCCTCAACGAGGAGAAGAGGGGACATGTCATGCTGGACGGTTGTTGGGCTGGTATGGGTCCATTTCTGCACGCCTTCATGCGTGAACGCTTTCACAACGGGCCGTTCTTCACCCGTCCAAAATCCTGAGGTGCGAACATAGACGTGTTCGTCGTCCGTCACGGGGGAAGTGGTGATGTAACCCGGGCCTACGTCTTGTTCCCAAGCCGGCACCCACGCGGTCGCTGAGGCGTGGGGCGTGCAGATAAACAGGGCAAAGCCAACAAGAAGCATCAATGAACGGCGCATGCGTTGTTCACTCCAGTACGGCTTGAATGGCAGCTCGCAACAAAGCACTGACTTCCTTCCCATCCGCCCCACCGGCTGCTTGCATGACGATTCCCATCAACGGACCCATGGCCCCCATGCCCCGTTCTTTAACGAAGGCAAGCCGTTCGTTAACAATGCCCCGAATCACCTCTGCCAAGCCCCCAATGTCGGCAGGGGCGAGGTCGCGTTCGCTGCAATACGCACGAAGTTCCTCCAGGCTGACCACCTGCCCATGGTGAGCTTCTACGACGCCGTCAACGTGGTCCCGAGCCAAGGCTCCGTCCTCGCGCAAGGTCAGGATATTGGAAAGGGTTTGAGGTGACTCGGTGTCGTGGTTCAACAGTAACGCTGCCCAAGCCTTGGGTGGAAGGTCTGCAGCGTGGTCGCAGAACAAATCGTCAAGTTCCCGGGCGAGGAGTTGTTCAGATTGATCGGTTGACATCCCGAAAGTGGACAACCGCTGGGCGCGTTCAGCATCCGACATGGGCAGGGACTCGAGCACGTTTTCCCACTGGGAGGCCGTCATGGACAGTGGAGGCACGTCCGTCTCAGGGTACATACGCGAGCGACCCGGGAGAGGGCGCATTGGGGAGGTGGTCCCGTCTTCTGGAGCGCCTTTCTTGACCACGACGTTCCGGACTTCTTGGGGGATTCGATGCCATGCAAGACGAGCTCGGTTAAGCGTGGCTTCCAAGGCGAGGTTCGCCTGCCATTCCGGCGCACAGCACAGAACAAATCCGTCCGTTTGCCCGAGGTTGAGGTGCTTTCGGACCGCTTGAACCTCGGCTTCCGTGATGCCGTAGGATGGAAGTTCGTCGGCATGGAAGATGCCTTTGACGCCGGCCAATTTTGCAGCGCCGGCAAGTTCGCGTCCAAGGCGAGGGAGTTGAGCGCCTGATTCATCGTGCGCTTTGATTCCAAGATGCCCGAGCATGCCGTTCAGTGGCAGAGCCATCATGACGGAACCTGCTGCAAGTCCCTCAGCAACCATCCCCGATTGCGTGTCTCCAAACAATTCTGAAACATCATGAAGGTCGAGCGGGAGGCGTTTGGCAACGGCCTTGGCAACCGTTTCTTCAACGGTTTCATCGTCAAGGTCGCGGTGAGGGGGGAGCGGCGGAAGCTTGGACGCTGTTCTGAGTTCGTTGGCCAGCCGATAAAAGTGAAGTTGACGAGCCATTTCGAGACGGATGATCTGCGGAATCCAAGCAAGGTCTTGGCACCCTTTGATTTCAACGCGGTCGCCGGCGCCGATGGAGACGTTGAGGTCCTGTCGAATGCTCCCCAGCCCGCGACGAACACGGCGCGTGCGTCGCAGCACGCGCCCGAGTGCCACGGCAGTCGTTTGGGCGTGGTCGGGGGAAACGACATCGGGCGAGGTCGCGATTTCAATCAACGGCAATCCCAGTCGGTCGAGGTTGTAGGTGACCTGTTGACCATGCGGTACGTCGACCGTGGCCAATTTACGAGCGCTGTCTTCCTCAAGACACACCACGTCGATACCAACGGGGCCGCCCTCCGTTTCAAGAACGCCGTCGGTGGCGAGGAGGGAGGTTCGCTGAAATCCACTGGTGTTGGACCCGTCAACCACCGTCTTTCGCATGGTTTGAATGAGCGATACTGGTTTTGAATTCAGAAAAGCCGCCACGGTCAACGTGATGTCAACGGCGTCTTCATCCAAAGCGAGCGGGGGCTGTTCGTCAAGTTCGATGAGCCCGGCGTTGGGGGATTGTGCGTACACAAACGTTCGGTTGCGTTTTGACTCAAACCTTGCCGCTACGTCGACCGCCCCGCCTTCACCCCGGCTGGCTCGCAGACGGCGTTCAAAGCGTGGCCAATCGTCGGGGAGCGTGTCGATGGTGATGTCGTAGAGCTCTCCGCTTTCACGCGAATGCAGCTTGCCAGTGGCCAGTTGCTGGTGCACCTCAAGGCCGCACATGAAGCCCAACTGCTCAGGATCCAATGCCGATGAACGGTGGACTTCACCCTGTGGTTCATCGGCCATGGTATTGCCAAGCGCTCACCCTTCATGAGCACAACCCTTGGTTGAAACTCAAACGACCTGAAGCGTATCGTATCCTGATGGCCGCATCATGCGCCCATCACGGCACAACTTGTCGATGATGTCCTCTGCTTTCCCACGGGGGATGTCACGACGTTCCGCTTCCGTGAGGACATCAAGCAAATTGGCGGCTGTACCGGCTTCGTTTTGAAGGATTGAAACAATGTCAATGAGTTGCTTTTCTTGGTTTCGAATTTTGCCTTTCTTGCCTGACTCAATGGTGGTCAGGTCAAAGTTCTCGCCCATGAGTTCATGTCGCCATGTCTTGGTTAAGCGAATGGCTCGGTCCGCATCATCGGCCGTGGCCATGTCGGAAAGACGAATCCGGGCACTGGCCTCCGCCAAGCGTGAAAGGGCTTCAAGAGAACGTGCCGTGATGGCCACGCTGTCCTCTGATTCTCCGCCGGTTTTCCGAGTCTCGACGTAATAGGCGACGATTTTCGCTCTGGCTTCGTCATCCAGCTTGGGATGGAACGTCCGCTTGGAATAGGCCACGTACTTCCGCAGGAGTTCGCGCGGTAAAATCTCGTACTTGCCGTCCACCTTCTTCGCTTCTTTTCGTTGGGCAGTGGCTCGGGTGGGGTCTGGAATGGTCCCTTCCTTTACGAGCAATTCGCTGCTGCCTTTGAGCCGGTTATCGATGATATGCGAAGCAATCTTTTCGTCCCGGGACCCGTCGGGTGTGTCGGTCATCAGCCAGATGATGTCAAAGCGAGAGATCAACGGCGGGGCGAGGTTGATTTGCGACGTGAACGGCGCATCGCTGATCGGTTGAAATCGCCCACTGGTCGGGTTGGCCGCGGCCAAGACGGCACAGCGTGTACGCAGGCTTGCGTTGATGCCCGCCTTTGAAATCGAAATGCTCTGCTGTTCCATGGCTTCGTGCATGCTTGAACGGTCCGCCGTGTTCATCTTGTCAAATTCGTCAATAGCGGCAAGACCCAGGTCGGCAAGCACCAACGCTCCGGCTTCCAACGTCCAACGGCCATCGGCTGCAGCGTCTTGAACAGCGGCGGCGGTCAACCCGGCCGCAGAAGCGGATTGTCCAGATGCAAACCGACCGCGAGGGGAAATGGTGGACATGTAGTGCAAAAGTTGTGATTT
>CAXHCG010000136.1:0-5106 GCA_964014905.1 uncultured Candidatus Poseidoniales archaeon
GACATTCACCACCAGTTGGACCTCGCAGTCCATGCGCATGCGGCCAGCAGCCGAGGCGAATGAGTTGGACATACAGGTGAGTCTTGACATTGATTCCACATCAACCGTCGGCTCGCTGTTCATCGATTCTGTGGTTCTTCGAGCCATCCGGCCAACCATGGATTGGGTGAACGGGTCCATCGCCGACACCGCCGTTTCAACGGGTGGGCGGTCGTTTGACTGGGGAACAACCTACGGCCAATCCCTTGTTGCTGACCTTCTCGAAGACGGGGTTTCGGGCGTGAAGGGCTACGTCTACGAACCCTACTTGACCGCCGTTGGATTGCCAAGCACCTTTCTGCCAACCTATGCCGCAGGGTACAACCTTGCTGAAAGCCATGCTGCTGCAAACCTCTACACGAGTTGGATGGGTGTTGTCGTGGGGGACCCCAAAATGGCGCCCTATCTCAGCACGCTGCACGATGTCAACCTCATGGCTGTTCGCTCGGTTGGCGAAATTAACCTTCACCAACCCACCACCATTGAGGTGCTGGTGGAAAACCTTGGAATGGCACCATCAAACGGAATTCTTGAGGTGCGAGCAGTGCTTGGAAACGCCCTGCTCCATCAGAGCAACCTCACGCTTCCACCGGGAGACGCCCACGGGAGCCGAACGACGGTGAACTTGACCATTGCACCGATGGCGGCGGGGTACCTCGACCTCAAAATACGGTACGTGAACGCAACACCTGAACGAACTTTCAGCAACAACCTGCAACCGCTTTCGTTGATTGTAAACGCCCCTCCAGTCATTGAGGACGTGTACTGCAGCGCCTCATCGCTTTCCCGTGGAGGTTACACGATTTGTTCGGTTGAAGCCACCGACGATAACGGGTTGAGCAACGCCACCCTGCGATGGCAAATTCTCGGCGTGAACGAATCCGTGAACGAGACCGATTGGAACAGCCTTCCAATGGGGGCTGTCAGCCCCACCCTTTGGCAAACATCGCTGGTGATCCCTCCCGACGCCCCGTTGGGAGCGGTTGCTTTGCGGGCCATTGTTCACGACGGTAACAACATGACGACCAACGCGACGGTGGAAAACGTCACACAAGTCGTGGACGCTCCCCCTACGTGGTATGGCCCCCATGCATCTGGCGTGGACCCCCCCAATTGGAACAATGCCTCTTTTCTTCCAAACAAACCATCAATCGGACTGCTCCGCCACGAACGCAGCACGCTCACCGCCTGCGTAATGGATGCGGATTATCAACTCAGCTCGCCCGCACCTGTCTTTATGGTCAGCCGTGGCGTGCTAAGCAATGTCAGCTATGTGGCACAGTCAGCCACCAACCTTTACTGTTTTACAACGGAGTTAACCCTTGAGAAAGGGAGCGATTTGGAGGACGTTGACGTTGAGGTACGGACCATCTCGGGCTCATTGCTTCTTCAGCGAACGCTCGCTGTCGATGACCACCCTCCTGAACTCACCATCCAGATTGAATCAATGGAAGGATGGCCGCTTGACCGTGTCGTGGGCAATGGAAACGAACGCGTGCGGGTGGGCGTCTCGGACGTTGACGACCCAAACACCAGTTTTGTGGGAGACATCGTTGTACAATGGCCAGGTGGAGAGCCGATTCAACTCCCCCTTGACATTTCAGTCTATGAAAACGAAACCGTGTTCCATCTCGAACAATTGCTGGTGCCGCTGGAAGGTGGTGACCTCCAACTCACGGCCAGCGGAAGTGGACAACACGGGGCCACTGCGACAGCGAGCCTCAGTCTACCGTTCTTGCTGACGCCGCCAAGCGTTGTGTTGTTTGAGGCCTGTGATGAGGATGGTCCTGTTGAGATCATGACCTTTGGACAAGTGGCCACCTTAACAGTGGGCATCGTGAGCGACCGCCCCTTGGATTCGTCCAACGCACAGTTGACCCAATCCGGATGGGCCATCAACGCTCCTGCGGCCGAGGAAGCTGTGTGGGCCCCCAATGCACCGCCAACGGCTTGCGAGCACAACGAATCGCCTGAAAGCGAGGTGGAATGGTTGTACTTCCGCCTCAAGCTGGACAATTCCCTCGTGGATGGGCCTGGGAGGGTCGTTTTCTCTGTCAGCGATATCGACGGCCTCGTCAAATCGTCATCACTCGACCTCATGTTTCAACATGCGCCAACCACGTTTCATGGCGTTGAATTCTCCCCTCCACTCCCCGGTACGGACCTGTACAGCAACGTTTCCGTGGGTGACCTTGACGGGCTTGACCAAGTTGTGTGCGCCTACAACCTCTACGGAGGGGACGGACGTTTACTGACCCAATCGGTCATTCCGGCGGGGCCTGAAGGGTCGTTCACAAATGAACTCGTCTACCTGTATCCAATTCCAAGAAGCCTTGCGAACACCACGCTCGAAGTTAACATTACATGCATGGACAACCTTCAGCAGTCGTTCTCTTACAACGCGTCGTTAATGGTAGGCGCAGCAGATTCATGCATTGAATGCCAACAAAGCACAGGAGAGAGCCAATCTCCGAAAACTGAAACTGAAACAAATTTACTGCCCCTCGCACTGGTGATTCTAGCGCTTGTCGCAGGAGGCATAATGCTCGCTTCCTTGCTCCGACGAAAGGGGGCCAATGCCTCTGAAATGGACTGGGGAGAAAAGGCGTTGGACGTTCTTGAAAACACAGAATCGCTGTTTGAACAGGAAGCCGAGAATGACCTCTTCGAAGAAGACGGCGAAGGCGAGGAACTGCCGAGCATCGTTCCCGAGGGGTGGACGATGGAAGCATACACCGCATGGCTTGATGGCCCTGTTCCGGAAGATTGGTCTGAAGAGCAGTGGTCTGTCTACGTCGCATCGTCCAAAGCGAAGCTCGCTCAACAGAGCGAGGCATCGGAAGGGTGATGTGCATCGGATTGTTGTCAGGGATGAGCGACATGGCCATTGGATACGTTCTCATCGATGTACAACCTGGAACCGAGCAACAAGTCCATCGCGACGTCAAGACACTCCCCCATGTTACGGATGCGACCGTGTTGTTTGGCGACCATGACCTCATCGTCAAACTCGAAGCTGATGACCTTGCTACCATCGCCAAAGCCGTGGTGAACCACATCCGATCTGTAAAGGGTGTCGTGAACACAAAAACACTGGCCGGAGCCGACCTTGATTGATGGTTTGAAAAACCGCATGACTGAGCGGTCATGCCTGAAAAAAGGGCTCTGGAATGAGGTACTGAGCGGCATATGAGGCGCAGTACCCCTGTTTTTTTAGGAAAGTATTATATGCTCTAGGGCATAACCACGGTTCGGAGGAAATCCAAATGGCAGACGGAAAAAAATACTTCGTTCTCATGGAGAGCGGAAAAGACACGACGCAAGTATTTGCAAGCAAGCAACCCCGCGGTGCAGCCTTGAAGGCAGCAACACGCGGACATACGGACATCAAACTGCGAGAGCGTGGCACCAAGCGTGTTCACCACTTCACTGGCAGCATTTCGATGGTCCCAAAGCCTGCTGGCGGACCTGACTGGCTTCCTGACCAGATCAAGAAAGCCAACGTCAAGAAGCAAGGCATCCTGCACCTCGATTGAGGAACGCAGCTTGCGCTGAACTTCATCCAGCTCTCTGAGTTGTACAACGACCTCTTCCGTGCCAAGGCACGGAAAAGGTCCCTACCTTTTCTAAACCCCTCTTCATCAACGATGAATTGATAAACACGACCGGTGTATTCCAACTGTCCTCAGGGACACGGGATGCACACCCGCTTCGGCGGGAGGCGGTGACGCCAAATGAACAAACGAGGGATGCGAACGCCACAACCACAAGCGCGTCGGCCTAGCCAACGGCGTTTGACCGAAGAGCAGGTGTCGCTTCCCGCCCGGTTGGTCCACCTCCGTCACCTTCCCTGGCTGGGTTGCTATCAACGTCAATTGCAAACGGAGAACAAATCCGAAAACACCCAGAAGTCGTACTTTTACGGATTGCGCCCACTCATCGAAACAACGCTCCACGGAGAAGATGTGTTGGACGAAAGCGCCTATGAAAACCTTCCAATCGAAGCGCTCGCCGAACGCATGGAACCGATGAACGGACGATTGGACCTCTGGGCGCACAGCATCGCTGGGCTCAAGCCCACGACGTACAACGCTCGGATCGCTGCGGCCCGGCACTTCATCAAATGGCTGGGGCTCATTTGGCCCGACCATCTCCAGCGCGCACGCACAGGGAAACGTCTCCCGCGAACCCTCACGAGAAGAGAATTGACCAGCGTTCTTGAGGTGGCTGAACTGAGCGAGGACCCAGCTGCGTCGCTTGTCGTGACCTTGATGCTCGATACAGGGATGCGCGTCAGCGAAGTCTGTGGTTTGAACCTCGAGGACGTGGATTTTGATGATGAATCGGCAAGGGTCATTGGAGGAAAAGGAGACAAAGACCGCATGGTCCTGTTTACCAAGCGGACGGTTGAACGCCTGAGGGCTTGGATCCCCATCCGCAACCGTTTGGCTTCTTCCAACGAGCAAGCCTGCTTTGTGAACCGGCACGGCCGTCGAATTCAACCCCGTGGAATCCAACGCATGATGGATGCGTTGGGGCAGGAAGCCAACCTACCAAAGGGAAAACTCACCCCCCACGTCCTTCGCCACAACTTCGCTACTGGATTGTTGGAACGGGGGGCAGATTTGGTGACCATCCAGCGACTGATGGGCCACGCCACCATTGCAACCACACGAGTGTACCTTGAGATCTCGGACCAAACGCTCAGGGAAGTCTACCATCGAGCCCAATCCATGCGGGAAAACATGGAGGAAACCCTGGCTGAATCCACGCCTGTTGAGGAGACGACGCCTTCGGTCAGCACCCACGGCGTCCCATGATTAGGACGTGGATTTTTTCCGCTTTGAAATTTTTTCAGGCCCCACCCATTCACGGTGCGGGTGGATGGACTTGCCCTGATGGCCTTCTATGGGACAATGTTTTCCCGATCGACATCGAGAACAATTGCCTTTTGAGGGGAGTTCAACCGTTTTTCGCAGACGACCGTATTTCCGCCTGGGCATGGCAGCAATGCTGGAGAGAAGGCCTTCAAATGTAGCGGTCGTCTCAGCGTTTTTTGAACCAAGG
>CAXHCG010000137.1:0-5059 GCA_964014905.1 uncultured Candidatus Poseidoniales archaeon
AAAACATTCCTTCAAAAGGCGAGAGTCCGGGCTTGAGGCATGAGCCGACGCTACGACCGTATCGCAGCGTGGCTTCTCCCACGAAAGCGGGGCGCTCACATCGCTGTGGTGCTGCTCACGCTGTTGATGATTCCCGGGGCCATGACGGCTCTCCAACCCATCGACATGGAATCCTACGAAATGGAGTCCCCCGAGTTGGCGGCTCAAACCATGGTCAACGATGAATTTCCCAATTCTGAAATCATTCTTGGGTTCCTCGTCTCGGCCCGCAACCCCGACCTTGTCCCGGCCGTTGAGGATTGGCAACCCGTGCCGAGGATGGCCGATGGCTCTCCGGATTATGCCTCACTGGTCCACCCTTCAGAGATGATTCCAGCCGGTGAGCCGTGGGCCGGCATTGACGACCCGACAGGAGGCATCCTGAACCTGACCGTCCTGCGGGAATTGGACACCAAACTTGACCTGGTCCTCGAGCATCCCCTCGCCCCCGCCCTCAAACCGCTGGTGAACGACGTCACCGGGCACCAGTCCAACGGCGCCATCTCCCTGTCCGACCACTTCCGTGGCTTCATGAACAACACCTCGATTCTCACCCAACCGGGCCTCACAACGCTTGGTGTGGTCACCGAGCCGCCAACGAATTGGTCGGATTGCTTTCCACTGGACTGCTTGACGTTTGACGACGCCAACATCACGCAGGCCCACGTCGACATGGCGGCGGCTCGCATGGCGGAAGCCTCGGACAACAACTTTCTGCGTTGGATCTCCCTTGACCGCGGGTTCAAAGCCGACTACACCGCCTTCCAAGAAGGCCCGATCTACGGCCAATTGCTTTCCAACGGAACGTGGGAAGGTGCCTTGTGGGGCAAGGGTCGCTGGACGGGTTCGTCCACGTGGCTGCTGGTTCAACTCGACAGCACCAAACTCAAAGACATGGGATGGGAAGTTGTGTGGAAGGACGCCCATCAGGAAAAGAAGGTCCGCTTCAGCGACGAAGGGTTCCGAGTTGGAGGCTACCGTTTGGCCGATGGCGAACTTGTCCTTCACCCACCGCAATACACCGAAGAGGATTGCTTAGAGCTCAAAGGCGAGGGCGCCGGTTGCGCCACGGAGTGGACCTACATGGACCTCGAAGGGCATCTGCGCTCCCACGACCGCACCACGGTGACCCTTCTGCTCGGCCAGGGTGTGAACGTTGAGGTGAACCGGGAACTTCAGTCCAGTGCTGGACTCATCGTGATGATGGGGTTGGCCATCGTGGTCCTGTTGTATTTCAGCCTCCGCCGCTGGTCGGATGTTGCCATCGTCATGTTCGCCCTTGGCGCAGCCCTGCTCTGGATGCAAGGGCTCATCGGGCATTTTGCCAACATGACCGGCTGGCTTGGATTGAGCCTCATCGCCCGGTCACAATTCTCGAATTTGTTACCGATTTTGGTGCTGGCGCTGGGCATTGACGACTCACTGCACGCGCTGCACCGATACAAGGAGGAGCGCGCCAACGGCAAAACGTCCGAAGAAGCCGGGAGCATCACGCTTTCTCGTGTTGGCCGGGCCATCACCCTGACGTCCTTGACAACGATGGCGGCCTTTGCTGCCAACCTTTTCAGCGACATTGCGGCCCTCCGTTCGTTCGGAATCGAAGCGGCTCTCGGCGTGTTGGCGGCCTTCATCCTGACGGGGTTGTGGGCCCCGTTAATACGGGTCAGCGTTGACGATTGGTTGGACGCTCGCAAGACCAAGAACAACCACAACGAAGTCAAATCCATCGTCAATCCAGAGTGGTTGAAGGGCGTCACTCGTGGCTCTGGCCAGAAAAAAACCGCTGCTCTCATCGCTTTTGTTGCCGTCATGATGACCGTTCCCGCCGCCATTGGTATGTCTCAGTTGGAGGGCGACTTTGCTGTGGAAGATTTCCTTGACGAGCGCTCCGATTTCGCCATTGGCGTGGACGAGATCGCTGAACGGTTTGCTGACGAAGGGGAACCGGCCAACCTGCTGATTCTCGGCGATGTGTTGGACCCGAGGGTCTTTGCGGCCATCGACACCTTCCGACAGGACATGGACGCCCTGCCAGAAGGAGTTCCCGACAAAATCACCCGGCAACCCGACGGAACCATTGACATTCTGGCCCTCGACGAGATGGTCTTCGCCGCCCAAGGCAGCCTCGTGCTCAACAGCACGCCGTTTGAAGCCGCAGGTTGGCAGACCGATGTTGACGGGTTTGGGATGAATTGCTCGCTGGCCGGCAACGGCCCACTGGTGGACACAACCGACCGAGAATGTTTGGCGTTCTTCTACGGCTTCCTCTCGCTCAACGGCGTGCCCGGCGTCGGACCCATCCCCGACATTCCCGCCAGCATTGTCCAGCTCTACATCATGCCCGTGGTCGACCTCGACCCGGACCGACCGTGGCTTGACGTCAACGGCGAAGACGCCGCTTACGACATGATGCAAATTCGGTTTGGCATGACGCAACCCGAGGATTTCCCCGGCATGCAAGGTGGCGTTGCCGAAGTTTGGCGAGACCTTGAGGTGTTCACCAACCTCTCGAGCGGAACGTACGAAGAACCAGGCGAGGAAGAAGACGACAAACCCTTGACCTGGGTTATGCTCACCGGTCGCCCCATCACGCGCTTCACCGCCTCCACGGCCATGCAAGACGAGATGCAATCGTCGCTCATTCTCGGCTCAGTATTCGTGCTGGGCTCGTTGACCATCGGATTCCGTTCGCCCAAACAAGCGGTGGTGACCTTTGTGCCCATTTTCCTCGTCGTCGTTTGGCTCTACGGCCTGATGTACGTCTCGGGCGCATCGCTGAACATCGTGACCGTGACCATTGCGACGATTTCGCTTGGTGTTGGCATTGACTATTGCATTCACGTCACGGAACGCTATCGGGAGGGGAGAGAAAACGGTGAATCGCACAACGATGCCCTCGCGGCGGTCGGCGGTGCGTGCGGCTTGGCGCTGCTGGGCTCTGCTTCCTCAGACATCGCCGGTTTCCTCGTGATTGCGCTCTCGCCGATGGGGCTGTTTGCCAACTTCGGCATCTTTTCAGCGGCGATGATCGCCCTGTCGCTGTTCGCTAGCCTCGTGCTCACCACCGCTGCCCTTGGCCTCATTAGCCGACCCTCGAAAGAACCCGTAGCGGCCGCAACGCACGTTGGCGCTGAAGAAGAAGCCTAACCGTTGGAGAAAACATCATCAAGCATCCGAGGCAAGGCTCCTTTGATGTCAGCAGCCCAAGACTACTACGACCAAGTCCTCGGAATGGGCCATTCACCTGAAAACGCCCTTGCCTACACCC
The DNA here is from genome assembly GCA_964014905.1 of uncultured Candidatus Poseidoniales archaeon. Taxonomy (GTDB): domain Archaea; phylum Thermoplasmatota; class Poseidoniia; order Poseidoniales; family Poseidoniaceae; genus Poseidonia. The sequence goes on from CAXHCG010000137.1 coordinate 3,308, forward strand.
GGCAACACTACCCAAATTTCATCCCCAGTACAGCGGATGCCCTGCCGGCTCCGGTGATGTCGCCTGCCTCCCAACAGGCCATCCCTGCGGCACAACCGGTGGCGCAACCGGTCATCGCCGCCGCTACCGCCATGGCGGCGCCCGTGGCGGCCGTTGCTCCTGTCGCAGCGCCAGCCGCCGCTCAGCCCAGCACGTATGCTCCCATGTCCACGCCGCTTCCTACAGGCGGCACCGCGCCAATGATGTGGGCAGCCGTTGGTTGCATCGCCGTGGCGCTTCTGCTCTCCCTTGCTGGCCAATTCAGCCATTCGTGGATCGTCAGCAACGAAGAGGGGAGTGAGGGGCAAAGCGTGGGATTGACCTCAATTCGCCAAGACTGTTCGGTTGCAGAAGCCGACGATGGACTCACTCAACAACAAGCCATCGACCAGTGCAAAACCTTCGCCTACTCCCTCTTTGCAGAAGACATGGAAGCAGCGGCGACAGAAAACAAATCGGCCAACGAGATTGACGATGTCATCGTCGGGGAGTACGAAGACGTCTGCGACAACACCTATGCACTCATGATCCAATTGGCTGAGGCCTTCTCAAGCGATGAAGAAGCGCGCCAGGCAGCGGTAAATGAAGCGGGTGAAACACGAGAAACGTGTTTGGAAACACCAGCCGCCGGTTCAACCGGGGGCATGATTCTCTGGGTCGGTACCCTTGCGGGACTGCTCGGTGCCGTCATGTTGGGCGCTGGAGCGCTCGGCCGCCCCCTTCCCGCCGAGGCTGAAAAACACGGCAAGTGGGCCGGCATGGCCGCCGGCGTGCTGATGCTCCTGGCGGTGCTCGTGTGGTGGCTCTTGCTGCCCGACACGGACACCGACACCAGTGCTGGCATGGGCGTATGGATGAGCGTTCTCGGCGGCGTGCTTGGCGTGGTGGCTGGTGTTCTGGCTTACCTTGACCAGAAATAAGCCTCGCCGAGTCGGTGACTTCATGAAGGGTTGAGCCTGCGCTCACCTTGCCGTCTTTGGGGTTGGCCCCGGGAAGGTGGTGGCGAAATGGCAGGCAACGAACCCGATACAGACGACGACATCGATGGCGATGACGAAGAATGGATGAAGTACGCCAACGCCGGTTTTGGCGAAACCGACTACTCCCTGTGGGACGACGTTGAGCCCGCAGAGGAAGACGAAGCCCACGAGCAAGAAGTCGCGATGCAGCTGGGTAACCACCTCGCAGAAATTCCCCGTGCCCCCGCCCCTGCTGGACACAAGCATCTGGTACGAATCGGCATCTGCGATTCGTGTTTGGGTCGCGTGGGCGGAAAGCGCGCTTACGGCCAAACGCTCGAGGAAGCGGGTCAAACCATCCGAGCCTCGGTACTCGAACGCGACAGCTTCCTTGCCGGTGCACGAGAATCCGAGCCATTGTGTCCGTTTTGTGAAAACCTGTTTGAAGAGGTCGATTTGCTGGCAGACCTCATCTACGAAGCCATCGAACCCTACGATGTCAGTCGACTGCAGCTCGGTGCACGCGTTCCCAAAGACCAAGTGGAGGACGAGGAAAACCTTCGCAAGCGACTCGGTGCGGGAGGCTCAGACGCGCTCAAGCCATCGCTGGTTGAGGAAATCGGGAAGCGACTCAAAAAGCGCTTGGACGACGTGACGCTGGTGAGCGACAAACCCGATGTCTTGGCGCTCATCGACGTGTTGACCTTGACCGTTGAATTGGACATCCGTGCCGTCTATGTCTACGGACGCTACC
>CAXHCG010000138.1:0-4944 GCA_964014905.1 uncultured Candidatus Poseidoniales archaeon
GACACAGGTCCAAGGCGGACCGCTTGGATGCCGAACACCATCGAGCCGAGCAAAACGAATTTCTACGCGGTCTAAACGACCGTGATGGTCGCTTTGAGTGGATGAAGGAAGAGCGCTTCAACACGATGTTCCGTGGTATTGAGGCTAAAATTCAGGGAGCCATGGGCACAGGAACCTACGATTGGGTTGACCGTCGTGTCTTCGACCAAGTCTTCGATCGGCTGACCCTGATGGCGCTCTACAAGATGATGAAATCCGGTGTCATCGACACCCTTGATTTCCCCGTTGCTCGTGGTAAAGAAGCGCACGTGTTCCACGGAACAAACCTTGCTGGAGAGCCGGTGGCCGTGAAAATCTTCCACACCTCAAATGCCGTGTTCAAAAACCTCATCCAATACATTGAGGGTGATCCTCGATTCACTGGATTGCGCAGGAAGCACCGTGATTTGGTCGAAGTTTGGGTCAGGAAGGAATACCGTAATCTGAACCGACTTGCTCGTTGGGGCTTAAACGTCCCACACCCGAGAGGCGTTCACAAAAACGTCCTGATCATGGATTACGTCGGGAGTGCCACATCGCCATCACCAAAACTCAGGGACGTGGTTATCGAAGATCCTGTGCCGGTCTACGAAGACCTCCTCCGTTTTTTGGCCATTTCCTGGCAAAAAGCGAAACTTGTCCACGGTGATTTTTCGCCCTACAACATTCTCTGGCACGACGAACGCGCCTGCGTCATCGACGTGGGTCAAGCGGTGGTTGACAGTCACCCAAAGGCTCAGGAGTTCTTGGTCCGTGACGTCACCCGCCTCGTGGAGTGGGGGCAAAAGAACGGCATGGACGTTGATTTGGCTGGAGCCATGTACGAAGTTCTGAACATGGACCTGACTGACGTTGAACAAGTCGAGATGTTGGACTGATCACTCTTCTTCCCACGTGATGTTCTCATCGTCGGCCAGTTCCATCATTTCTTCAACGGCCTCGTCGTTTTCAGGGTCCACCTGCGAGGCTTTCATGCGTCGGTTTCGACGCTCTTGTGAGATTTGTGCCAGTCCTGGGACCAATCCCTCAAACCCGGTTGAAGGCGAGGCGGTTGACGTTCGTTCTTGGTGGGCATCGAGCGAGCGCGATTCAAGGCGTGAACGCTTGCGGTCTCGTTCCAAAAACCCGATAACGGTTCCATGTTCTGAGCCACCAGCCAACATCTCGATGGCTTGGCGTGCGGCGAACAGTCCGCTTTCCTCTCCAACCAGGACCACGGTTGAATTGTAGATGCTGATTTGTGTGTCCGTAAGTTGTTCGATAAGTTTACGAATTTTTCCTTGACGGCCAATGATTCGAGCACGAATGCGCCGTTGCTGATTGGACCGCTTCCCGACGAACTCCCTCAAGTCAACGAGCTCGAAAAAGTGGTCATCATCCAGCAGACGTATGGCTGCGTCAGGGGCCATTCCCCTTCCAATGGCTTTCACCACGTCAGGGAGTTTCATGGCTTTTACAGGGTCGTAGGTGCCCGGTTCACCCCATTCGACATCGATGTCGCCAGATTCGGAGTCAATGATGAATTTGAGGCATCCAGCTGACTCACGAATCGCTTTGCTGGTCGCCCCTTTCGCACCGATGATGACCGCGATGCGGTCTTTGGGCACACGTGGAAGCGACTGGCGCATGGACGGGCGTGAGGCCCGATACTTTTCAATCCCTTGTCCTCTGTTGGAGAAGCGCAAGAGCAAACCCGACGAGCAGGATGAGCACCAACGAGGGTGCGAAGGAGGGAACGAGACCTGGGGCATCGAGCGAAGCGCCGGTTACCATGAGGTAGTTGTTGTTGTTCCCCTCATCGTATTCATCGATGACGTTCGCGAAATCGATCACGAGGCGAAGGTCAAATTGCCCTGATCGGGGCACAGTGTAGTGCCAAACGATGGTTTCGCTGCTGTTCGAGAGCGTTCCAGCAGGAAGGTTTCGGGTTTCCATCACCGTCCAGTCAACGGTTGACGAGCGGTCAGCAGGTGCTGTTTCTAATCGAACGATGACGCTTCCACCGTAGTCCTCATTTGACTCCAGAACACTGGTGATGGTGACGTTGCCGGTTTGTTCACCTGGTCTCACAACGTTGCGGTCCAGATTGGTCTGGCTGACGTTCCAAAACACGTCAAGTCCGGGTAGAATTTGATGGGACGAGGATTGGGTTGTGAAAGAGTTTCCAGCCTCATCAACAAGCACCGCCCTCAGCATGAGGTGCTGGCGCGACTTTGTTGCCCAGCTTGCCAGACCCACTTGGCCTGAGAGACCGTTAACACCCAAGGTCAACCATCGTCCAGAGAGGTCAGGGGTTTCACCCACGCCGTTGGAGTCAAATCCGTATTGGATGTAGGACGCCAAATCGTCAATGCCCGAATCAGCGTCTTCAGCGTTGAAGGTGATGTTGGCCGGTCCAATTCGGCTGGTGGTCAGTTCGTCGACGGTCCATGACAGGCCAATTGGGGCGGTTTGGTCGACGCGGATGGACACAGAGGTCGTAGCACCCGTGTTGCCCACGCGGTCGTTCGCTCGCAGGTGCAGGGTGTGAACGCCCTCATCCAATGCAAGCGACAGGGCGTTGCTGGTGGTGGTGGCCCACGCCTCGCTGTTAAGGGCGTACTCCACGTTTGCAACGCCTGAGCCCTGTCCATCATCGGATTCGCTCATCAAGCCGCTCACAGAAACGGTTGTTGATTGCTGCCAATCCCCTCCGTCGCCGACGGTTACACTGCCGATGGTGGGGCCTGTTCGATCGATGCCGATGAACACCGTTGATGTGTTCGACAAACCAGAGTGGTCGTGAACGGTCAACCGTGGCGACCACGTGCCTTCCTGCATGTTTCCGCTGGCCCAGTCCCATCCGAAATTCAGAGAGGTTGGGCCATCGGTCGCCGGTGTGCCTGGCCCGGGCACGCTGGTAAGGGTTGCCTGCTTGAGGTCGTCATCGCTGGCACCCCATCGAAATGAAAGGGCGTCCTGCGAACCGATGTTGAACCACGCCCTGTCGGAAAGGCTGGTTCCGTTGCCAGCATCCGGGTTAAGGACGGTGAACGTCGTGATGATCGGAACTTGGTTGGCAATGTCAAACCAACCGCTTGTCGCCTGGGAGAAACTCTCAGCATCGCTGTCCCACCCCGAGGCTCGTAATTTGTAGGTGTCGTTGGTCAAGCTGGTGGTGTCAAAGGGATACATCCACGGAGTCGTGGTCAAGTTCACGACGGTGGTCCATGACGATTCATCGGCCGTAATTTCAATGAGCAACGAGTCAAGCGTGCCTGTTCCAGCCACGCTAAAGGTCAACGCGTAAGTCCCTTTGATGTCGTCACCTTGGGTGGGTCCGTTTGAGAAACCGATGGCAAGGTTGGAGGCACTGCTTGTCCCGACCGGCTCCGTCTCATCCAGCGAGGTTGCTTTCATTGGGTGTTGATGGGTCGCTGTCGGAAGAAGGGAGCAGAGCAAGAGGGCGACAAGCCAAACGGCCGCACTGCTTCGTCCCATGCCTCTCCCACACCTTCGGTGAGCCTTCAACTCTCCCCTTTGAGAATGGAGGAATGGAGTGTTCCCCAACCGACTTCGTTTCGCCGCACAAAAAAGGCATTTGCATGGCCGTTTTGGTCGGCAATTTGGAGATGGGTTCAAGTGCTTTGAACGACCAAGGTAAAGTATGGAGGGCAAAGCCAAGGCGGTGTTCATCCTCGGCCTTCTTTTGTTCAGCGTGTTGCCGTTGGCAGCGCAGGCCGAAGAAAGTGGGGGCATTGAAGCCGCTGCACACACCATGGCGTTTCAACCAGCGAACCCTGTATTGGGTGGTTCCGTTGATATCGACGTCACGCTCTACAACAGTCAGCAAAGCGACGCTTTCAATGTTGAAGTGGCGGTGTACAAAGAAAACATCGCCCAGAACAATCGGCTAATCTTTGACACGGTGACCATCTATGCTCAATCCTCTTACACCGTCAGCACGACCTGGTCTGGTTTGACCGAAGGCACCCACAAGGTATGGTTTGAATTTTCATCCGGAGGCGACATCCAAGCACGGTTCAACAAGGAATTCAACGTGTCCGGCTTGGCGAACCTTCGCATTGATACGCTCGAGCTGGACACCTCTTCAGCGGTGTATGCTGGCGATACGGTCGGTCTTTCTGCTCTGGTTCTCAATTCAGGAAGCGTGGATGCTCCAGCAACCAAACTTCTGCTTGAGGTTCCTGAATCAAGCGATGTCCTTCTCACCACGCCCGCGCTGACGGCGGGCTCCTCTGCGTGGGTCAACACCACCATCATCGCACCCAGCAGCGGCGCTCACGATGTTGTCGTCACGCCCGATGCTGAGAACGTGGTCCAAGAGGCATCTGAGATGAACAAGGCCACCGACGTTGAATTGGTGGTGGCCACCCGGATGGACCTGAGTTTCAAAGACGAATTGACCGTGACCACGGACGAAGGGGCCCTCGAAGGTCCATGGACGGTCGAAGGCACGCTTGTTCGGACCAATGGAACCGGTTCTGCCGATGTTCCCGTTTGGTTGCAACTTTCAAACCTGGCAGGGGGGTTGGTCACCAGCGAACCGTTCACCGTTTCACTGACAGGGGTAGGCTACACCGAGCAAGCATTCAGCGCTCAACTTTCCTCGACGACCTTGAGTTCTTTGCCCGATGGCGACCACGTCGTTACGGCCAAGATCAATCCGTTCAACGTGGCTGGTTTTGAACAAGAGCGCACCGATAATGACGTGGCATCGGGCGTGTTGACCATCTTCCCGATTCCAGACGTCTATGTTGATGCCAACGCGTTGCCCACCGTACCGTCGGTCCAATCCGGCGAGGACATTGAATGGAGAATCACCATGGAAAACACGGGCGACATTGGGGTCTCTGGGAACTGTCTCTTATACACATCTGACGCTGCCGACGAAGGTTCGAGTGT
>CAXHCG010000139.1:0-4915 GCA_964014905.1 uncultured Candidatus Poseidoniales archaeon
GTATAAGAGACAGACTCGTTGCTGACCTCAAAGCCGAGGGCGCTCTTGACCTGCCTGCTCGACGACTGCCCTCCCCTCCAAAACACGTTGCCATCGTCACCGGCACAGATTCTGCAGCGCTCTCAGACATGAAGCGCCTCATGGCCAACCGTTGGCCCGATATGCGAACCACCGTCATCGGCGTCCTCGTGCAAGGTGAACACGCAGCACGAGAAATCGTCCGTGGACTTGCCGTCACCCGCCAATTGGCCCGACCAGAGGTGGCACAACGCCTCGGCCTTCCCCCCGTGGACGCCGTGATCGTTGGCCGGGGCGGGGGTTCTCCAGAGGACCTCTGGGCGTTCAACCTCGAACCCGTCGTCCGAGCCATCCTCGCAAGCACCGTTCCCATCATCTCGGCCGTGGGCCACGAACAAGACCACCTCGTCTCCGACCTTGTCGCCGATGTACGAGCATCAACCCCGTCCAACGCCGTTGAGCGGTTGGTCCCTGAACGCAACGCTTTGCTCCAGCTGCACGATGAAATGGACGAGCGCATCAATGCGGCGTTGGTGCGGCGAATGGGCGAGCTGCGTCAGCGACTGAACCTGCTTGCCAACCAATTGCGCCATGCGCCCGGTAAAGGCATCTTCACCGCCAAAGAACGGTTAACGGCGCTCAACAACCGCCTCCAACGCACGATGGATGCCAGCCTCTCAAGCCAACAACAACGCTTGGCTCGACTCGGTGCAACCCTTCAAGCCGCCCACCCACAGCGTGTGCTGGAGCGTGGGTATTCCATGGTTCAAGACGACAAGGGCGGCGTTATCTCGGACATCAGCAGCCTGTCCGAAGGACAAACCATCCAACTCCAATTTGCAGACGGCCAAGCGGCCGCTGACGTGCACACCATCGAACCCCTGGAGGAACAACCATGACGGAAGAAAAAATGACCTATGACGAAGCCTTGCAACGACTGGAAACATTGGTAACCCAACTTGAACGAGGAGGGAAAACCTTGGACGAAACACTGGCTATGTTTGAGGAGGGGACGGCTCTTCTCAAGCGATGCCAAGACGAACTGGGTGAGGTAGAGGGCCGACTGGCTGAATTGCGCCTCGATGAAGCCGAAGCCTTGGTGAAGGACGAAAGTTAAGCCGCTCGAACTGCGCAATGCCTTGACCGTACCCGTGCCGGGTTCGCGATGTTGGACATAAACAGTCAACCGTTGACGTTGGCATGAACCCGACGAAGGACGAGGAACGTGGGGATTGACCAGCCTGCAATCGATGCAACCCAAGCGATCAGAGAACCCATTACGACACCGTAGGCAGGGAGGGACCACATGGCGAGGTTCGCATACACCGCTACGCTGGCGCCGCCCAGCATCATCGGACCCGCCGCTCCTCGAGGGACGGTCGGACCTTGCGCCAACCACAGCGCCACCATGCTGGTGAGGAAGATGGCTGGAAAAACGCTGGCCAAACCAGCCAGAAGTGGATAACCGAGGCCTGCTAGCCACACTGCAACACCAATGGCGATGGCCGCCATCGTACCCCGAGCGGTGAGAACGGTTTTGGATACGGCGTTCGTTCCTTTTGGAGTAGGATGTGGACGGCGGTTGAACACCACCGCCGTGAGAAAGAGCAGCACGGAACCGAACAAGGCCAGCCCTCGCTCGTCCATGCTCTCCGCCAGGACCCCGTCCACCAAGACGAGCATCAACAATCCGAGAACACTCCAAAGCGCCAGCGCTCCCAACGAAGTCCACAAGAGCGGTTTTGACGTGCTTCCCAACCAACGGGGAAGGACAAGCCACGCTCCCAAGAACAGCGCATTGAGCAGCATTCCAAGTGGAACAATGGACATGCTCGCTATCAAGGCCTCCTCCCCACCAGCAAGGTACATTCCAATCCCAGCAGGGACGATCGTGGACGGTGCCGTACCAAGCAAACCTCCAACCAAACCACCCCATTTCTCAATGGCCACGGTCACGGCGGTGGCCACCACGCCCGCCAGCAGAGCGGAAAGAAGAATGGACGTCAACACCAGACTTATCCCTCCAAGGTTTGGAGACGTGATTCCAGGCGATCAAGATCGCCCCCGGTCCACTGGTCAACGGGTTCATTGTTCACGTAAAGCACATTGAAAGGAACGAAATCGATGTGTTCAACCCACGAATGGCGTTGACGAAACGCAGCGCCTTCTGGAGCCCGGAGGTTCAACGTCAACACGTCCAACGCCACGGGTGGAGACCACGTTGCAAGTTGGGCGTAGTAGGCTTGACAATCATCGCAGGTCGGTCGACCGAGAATGAGAAGGGTGGGTCGGCCAACGCCCAACTCACGGTCCACATCGGTCAAGACCTCCGGGTCCATGCCATCACTCCGGGGCGTAGGATTGGCTGTCGATAATGTCCTGAAGTTCGATGACTTTGGTGCCACGGCCTCGGGCATGTTCAGCCGCATGCGTTAACCGAGAACGAATCCATCCCAGCGTCATCATGCCTCGCATCGCATTGATGGATTCAATGAAGTGAACGGGATTGTTTCCAAGCTGGGCGTGGTTGCGAATGTCTTCCTCCAAGTCCTCAAGCACCTCTGCGTAGAGGAAGAGGAGTTCGTCAAGGGCGTCCTTGGTGACCCCCATACGAGCGATGCTTTTGGCCATGGCCAGCAAGGCTGAGGGCGTGATGAGCCCGCCTGCTTGGCTGGCAACAAACTCCTCGGCAGCGCTCACTTCCACGGATTCATGGCCTTCTGCCTCGCCCTCAGCCGGCTTCATGTTGAGAAGCGCTCGGTCCAAATGGCGGGGCTTGATGGTGGCGACACGGTCCCGCTCAGCCGCCTCAGCAGCCTGCCGCAGAACCTGGCCGAGGTGCGATTCAAGATGGTCTATCCCGGCCTGCACCGCCGCTGAACCGACCGAATCGACGTTCTTGATGCGGTCGATCATCAATTCACGGGTGCGGTTGTAATTGAGGCGGCTGCGGCGAGGGTCATCAAGCGTTTTTCGCTCAGGGTCTTGTTCCAACGTCTCGCCCTCCATCCGAGGGACAAGCCGGTCAAGTTCCTCGCACATCAAGGTCACCAATCGGTCCTTGACTTCGCCAGAAAGGCGCATGGTCGTGAAATGCGAAGCGACCGCTGCGATATGGCTGGATGAGTAGGGCTTGGCGACCATGGTTTTCGTGGCGGACCTGCCGCCCTTGAATGATGTGGTTCAAATTCTTGGCTCACTCCGTGAGGCCATCGCTTCGCCCCATGGCTTGACCAAATTCCCAAGCATGGAGGCATTCATGGCCACCGAGAAAACCGCCGGCTTCACGAGAAGGACCGATAAACGAGGCACCGCACATGGAGCAGAAGACGTGAACGATGAGTTCGTTGAAGTACGTGCCGTTCGGTGTGACCCGTTTCACGATGCGTTTTCCGACATCCTCTTCGTCCCAACCTTCTGTTTTGTCCGAGGTTTCCTCTTCGTTCTGTTCCTGTTTCATGCATCCCACTCCGTTACCCAAGGAAAAGCGCCATCCGCCGTGATGGGTCGCATGCCTTCTTCGTCGCGAACCCACGTGTCTTCACTGCCTATGCTGCCATCACCGTAAACCGCCTTTGGTTCAATCGCCATCGTGCCGCCAACGGGAAGAGGAGCGTCAAAACCAGCGGCGACCACCGGTGATTCATCAAGTTGCAAACCGACGGAATGGCCCAAGAAGCGGCTCTGGTCGGGCTTCATGCCCATCAGGTGGTGTTCATAGCCCAACTCAACGGCCAGTGCGTGTCCCTTGTTCCACGCTTGGCTGCAAGGAAGACCCTGGTCGAGCACGTCCACAACCTCTTCTTTGACCGTGACCATGTCGTCAAGCCGTTGCTGCCACGCCTCGGAAAGCTGGCCAGACACGAACATTCGGGTGGCGTCAACCATGTAGCCTCGGTGAGCATGAACCAAGTCAACAAGAACGGGGTCGCCCTTCTTCACGCGGTTGAATCCCGACCCCATACCGCTCAAGGGATGAGGGCCAGTGCCGCCAACCGCTGAATCGAAGAACGAGGGGATGCCGCCTGCTCGACCGGCCACAATGACGCCACGGTCGCACTGCAACGGATAGCGACGCATCTGAATGTTGCCGCCAAAGCCCTCGCTGCGACTGACGGCTTCGGCTGCAGCGACCATGTCAAGTTCGCTGACCCCTTCACCACCAACCGCTTGAACGGCTTCGAACATGCGTATTTGCACCGAGGCTCCAATGTCCATCTGTTCGATTTCCCAATCGGATTTGATTTCTCGTTGCCGGTGGATGAGGCCCGTGGCATCGGCGCAATCGCCCAGTGAGGCGAGGGCCGAAGCAAAACGGGCCGTGAAACTTCCAGGCGCTTCACCAAACTGAAGCGCAGGTGCTTCGTCCACGCCCATCCCACGCAGTTGTTCGGCAAGGGTGGAAAGACGCGGGAAAGGTTTGGTCATGTGCGGGGCATCGTCGCCGCCCGCTTCCCAAACGGCCCGCTTGAAGGAGCGGCGAACGAAGGCGACGGGACCGTTACCCCCGGCCTCGACGCTTCCGCCCGCTCCCTTCGCAGGAATGAACAGCGAACCGTCTTGACGGCCTCCTCCGTAATAGTAGAGGTCGACGGGGTGTTGAATCAAGGCGCCAGGTAAACCGGCTTCGGCCAACAATTCGGCGAGTCGGGTCTGGCGAGCCGTCAACTCGGTGACCGGAACGCGCCAGTCCTCACCGTCGGGGCCGACGATGTCCGAGGTGTCCCATGAGGTCATGATGCTTGGTGAACGGCACCCGTTCAAAATCCATTCCCTTCCATCTGGGAATCCGTACCTAAACTACATACTGGACCACAGCAACGCGGGAGTGTGGAGAAAGCGAAACGAAACCGGCTTGTTCGAGCCATTGGCGTGATCATCGCCATCGTTTTCCTTG
>CAXHCG010000140.1:0-4909 GCA_964014905.1 uncultured Candidatus Poseidoniales archaeon
CGCATTCAGCCCGCCTTCGATGTGCCCTCGCAACACGGCGTCGAGGAGTTCGTAAGGAGGAAGCGTGTCTTGATCGGTCTGATCCGGGGCCAGTTCAGCGGAAGGGGGTTTGGTCAATGTCGAGGCGGAAACGGGTGCTTCGTGCCCCAGCGCTATGGCCCGTTGGTTGAAGTGTTCCGCCATGGCGTATACCTCCATTTTGTAGACATCACCAAGCGGGGCGTAGCCCCCAGCCATGTCGCCGTAAAGGGTGCAGTAGCCTTGGGCAATTTCGGACTTGTTGCCCGTGGTTATGGCCATGCTTGAATTGGCGTTAGCGTACCCCATCACGAGAATCGCTCGAAGGCGAGCCTGGAGGTTTTCTCCAGCCACAGGGTGGCCGTTAGCAAGCACTTCGTCAAGGACGGATTCAACGCTCTCGTGCATTCCATCAATGGCGTGAAGATGATGAGGCATTCCGAGCGCTTGGGCGGTATGGAGCGCATCGTCGATGGAATGTTGGGAAGAATGACGGCTCGGCATGGCCAAACCGGTGACATTGGAAGGCCCGATTGCGGCGGCGGCAACGCACGCCGCCACGGCAGAATCAATGCCTCCCGACAGGCCGAGAACGATGGAATGAATGGACGATTTTCGGCAGTAGTCGGCGAGTCCGGTGACGACCGCATTGGTCAATTCCTCAATGGCATCCACCAGGGATGATCCATCCTCGTGCGTCTCAAGGATCATGAGTTGGGCTTGACCGATGCACAACCCATCCTCGGCTGTGCTCCTCACCCACTCACACCGTTCAGGGTGCTCAAGGTCGACCAGCAAGATCCCTTCCTGCCACGAGGGGGCGACCACGGCCCGTCCATCGGGCCACACGGCAAGGCTGCGGCCATCGAACAACAGATCGTCGTTCCCCCCAACCTGATTGGCCAAGAGGAACGGGTGGCCCAACACAGAAGCCGCATGGCGGGCGACAGCGAGCCGTTTGGTGAATTTATCCGTGTGGAATGGCGAAGCCGAGAGGTTCACGGTGGCATGGATGTCAACGCCCTGTCGGCACCATTCTGCAATGTGTTCAATCGGGTCTTGGGTGTAGGCCGACGGGGTCATTCCCGCCGACTGCCAAGCATCTTCACAGACGGTGACGCCAAGGGTGAAACCTCCGAATGAACGGGCCAACCCTGAACGGTTTTTTGGCGCAAAATAACGTGCCTCATCAAAGACATCGTAGGTTGGTAGCAATTGCTTTTCGGCAACGATACGGCTCTGCTCGTCGTTGGTAATGGTGGTAAATTCGGGCCCAGACCGGACCACTCCGTTGGTGGGGAGGGTGCGGTCGTCATCGGCAGGAATGGGCGTACCAATGAGAACGGGAAGCGAGGTTGAAACGCTCAGAGCCGCTTCCATGGAACGGTCAACGAAGTCTCGCTCCATCAGCAGGTCCCGAGGCGGGTAGCCACACACGGCCAATTCGGTTGAAACACCGACGGTTGCACCGGCCTCTTGTGCCAGTTGAGCCAAGTCGGAAAGGCGACGGCAATTTTGCTCCAAATCCCCCACGGTAGGGTCAAATTGCAGTAGCGCAACCTTGCTCATTCTCTCACCTCGAGCGATCTCAAGGATGCTTCACAATGTCCCCGTTAGCGTCTTTGTACCACCACTCGTTGGCTTCTTTGTCGTGGTACCACCAGTATCCATCCGAGCCCATCACCCAGTCGGTTTCCTCCTCAGTTGCGTCAGCCGTTGTCGCAGCGGCTGCGACGGCAGGTGCAGGTTCATGTTGCCGTGCCGAGGTGTTCTCTTCCTCGTGATCGTACTCGTAATCGTCATCGTCATCGTCTTCAAATTCGGAGGAGTACTCATCCCAATCATGGTCTGAACGGGACCCTTGATTGACCGTCATGCGTCGCATCCAAGCCAACAGAGAAATGACCACGGCGACGAGCAATAGACCGGTTATGCTCCCTATGACGGGATTGACATCGCCGAACAACTTCTCAGCGAAGCTCGGTTCTTCAGCCACGCGAACATCAATGGTTGGACCGCTCACGGTCATGCCGTTGTCCAAGGTGGCCACGACCCATTGGACACCGGGGTTTTCTGGGCCCCAATCAACGGCGATGAGGCCAATCGCACCTGCTTCTGCGGAAACGGTTGTTCGCTGAATGAGCGTCCGTTGACCGTCGGCCATCACCGTCTCAAAGGAAACACTGGTTTCTCCTTGGAGGGTACCGATGTTCTCGACTTCCAATTGAATGGAGGTCGTATCGCCGACTTCCATCAGCAGGCGAGAATAGGTCATTGCTGAGGGTGAGACGGAAAATTCGGGCTGCAGCCATTCCATGTTCCAGGTGGCCAAGAAAGGACTGTTCATGTTGCCACCCAACCCGGTGACTGGATTACCTGCAAGGTCGCGACCAGCGATGCTAATCTTGACTTCCATTCGGTCGATGAGCATCTCGTTGGTGATTTCGCTGAGGTTCATATCACCGTACAACTCCAAACTTAAGCCGTCGATTTCACTGCCGTCAAGGGTCAGAGGTTCTCGCCCTGACCGAATCACATCACCGGTTTCAAGGTCTTCAACTTGCCAAACCAATTCCAGTGAGGCCATGTCAAGGCCACCCAATTCTTGCACCAGCACACGGACTTCATGGTTCTCACCATCCAACACGGCCCTCGGTCGCGGTGAAAGGACCTCTTGCGGTTCAGGACCGGTGCCGTCAACAACGATCCATTTGACCGAGGTTTCCTCGTCTGTCAAATCCACGCCTTGACCCTCGAGGCAAGCGACCCCCCACGTCATCGGCACTGAACCGGACGAAGCAGGCGCCGTGATGGCCTTGGACCAGATACCCTCCTTGGCCATCACGCTGTAGGTTTGCCCGCCAAAGAAGATGTCAACTTGGCAGTCGAAATCAGGAACCGTCGTGGTTTCTGCAAACACGAGGCCACCAGAGATCTCCATGGGAGTTAACGGCGTCACCCTTGCACCATCACCAAGGAATGAACCTCGGGTCAAGTGCAAGTTCACACTCTCTTCGGGTATGGTCAATCCTGCGGAAAAACGCCATCGGTGTTCTGGGAAGTTGCGGGTTTCTTCTTGGCCAGCACGGTCAACGACCAAAATCGCAGGTTCCCGGCGATTGTCCCCCAAATCAGGGGTGTTCCATCCCAAATGAAGTTGGATGTTGAGGACGAGGTCGTTTTCATACGGGTCAGCGATGCCGTTGGCACCAAGCATGGTGCACTGGTCGATGAACACGTGCGTTGAGGTGGTGGTGCACGCCCCGGTTTCAAACGACCACTGAATGCTCATGGCATCGCTTCCCTGATTGCTCGCCAGCATGACTTCCACCGTTGACAAATCAGAACCACCGTTCGGTTCACTGATTTGCACGTTGAGTTCATAGGGCTGTCCTGGGTGAAGCCAAGCCTTTCGTCCATCGGCCCATGCAAAGGCGTCTGGGGCAAGTTCAGGTGCCCCGTCAACGGCGAGTTGGTACGTGAACAGCTGTTCGCCTTCCTCAGCACTTCCTCCGTCTTGGATGGAATAACCGGACGGATCGGTTCCCTCAAGATAGACAGCCACTTTCTGACCGAGGCTACCGGTCGTGTCGTCGATCATCAAGGTGTAGACGCCCGTGAGTTGTGTCAAGTCACTGGGCAAGAGCATGGGCAAGGAATGGAATTCCCCTTCATCTGGCCAACCGTTGAGGTTGGTATCGTCAGTCCATTCTTTCCAAACCATGGCCGACATGGCGCTTGGAAGAACAGGCTGGTCCGTGATGGTGACTTGCATCACCTGTGTCGGACTCGGAGTGCGGTGGTCATAGCGATACAAAGAGGTCGCCGCTACACGAGGTTTGACCGAGTCAACCGTGAAGGTTCGACTCAACGCATCGGGTTCCACGATGCTTGACCCGTTCAACGAGACGAGGCCGACCTCCCACATCACATCGCCATAGGTGAACGGAATGGTTTCGGTAAAGTTCCAATATGCCCCATCGAGGGAGGTGGTGTTTCGCACCGCAGCACCGTCCCTGTAAAGGGTCAATTCAGCATCGCCGTCAACGAACCCACGCCGTTCATTGAGGCCCTCGTATCCAACCAGAACAGAGACGTTCATGGATTCACCACCTCGCAGGTAGAGGCGACTGCTTGGCATGATGGCATCGTCTTCATAAAAAGTGACAGATTTCAATTCAAGGTCGTTCTCATAGCCTTGATTCGGACCACCGCCCCACGCATGAGAGAATGGAATGGCGATAACGCCACTCTGCATCACCAAGCGAGAGGTGACGGTCAACTGTTGTTCGTCATCCCACATGGGCCGCAAACGGAAGGTGATGTTGGTGATGACGTTGGTGCCGTCTTCAGTGATTTGAATCGGGTCGCTGGGGTGAAGTTCAATCAAATCCGAATCCCCCAGCCCAGCGGGTGCACCACCGGCAGCGGGGAACAAGAGCGTTGCCTGGTTGGTTTTGCTGAACACATCGAGACGGTGATGCGTGACGCTGCCACCGATGACCTGGTATTCCGTGCTGATGGTTTGCCATTCTTTGGATGGGGTGAGAACGGGTTGAGGATCTGTCATGCCGCCACCTTGGAGGCGGACGGTGCTCGAGGTTTGGAGGTTCACCACTTCAACGGTCAAACCGCCGCGTTCCTCCGCCATGAAGGGAAGAGGCACCGCTTGCATTCCGCCGATGCTTTGAACCGAGGTTCGGGCTTCGTTCACGCCCATGACGAACGAGGAAGATGCATCGGCCACCACGTTGTGGAAAGCGTTGTAGGATGCTCGAAGTCCACCGAGAACAGTGACACCGCTCCCCGAAACCTCAATGCGTGCTTCAGTAAAGTCCGTTCCAAGACTGTCTCTTATACACATCTGACGCTGCCGACGAAGGTTCGAGTG
>CAXHCG010000141.1:0-4905 GCA_964014905.1 uncultured Candidatus Poseidoniales archaeon
TATGTGGTTTATATGGCCTTGTATTTTTGAGCGAAACGAACCATCAGCGATTTTGCTTGTTGTTCAGCCCAAAAGCCACCGCTACGTTGGTTGTCAACCGCTGGTGGTCATACCCAGTGCGTACCTCTTGGGTCATCTCCCCGCAAGCGAGCGATAAATCAAGCACCTCAGCCACGGCTTCAGGGTGGTACTGAACGGAGAAAATGGGGCGATGTGGGTGGCGGCAGGCAGCGATGGTGCAGTGCGCTGCTGAGGCGATGACTTCCAATTCCCCCGCATCAACCACGTGCTCCTGATGAGCAAATGATGCAAACACCGATTTGCCCGTGTTGTCGTTGACCTCGGCCACAAAATGTGAATCCTCATCGGCTCGGACAACCCGTCCTCCAAAGGCGTGAGCAATGAGTTGATGCCCAAAACAGATGCCGTACACAGGAACCGTTGATGAGCGGATCACTTCCACGACGTCGGCCATCCACCCCTCCCACATCGACACGTTGCGACGGGAGCCCGTCACCACGATGGCATCGGCTTCAACTGGCTGCGCAACCACTGTGCCGAACCCATAATCAAGGCGCTGGTCGGTGTGAGGAGACCAAAGAAACACTTCCAAGGGCGAGAAGTGATGAACGATTTCGCGCACACCTCCCTTGCCAAAGCCCTCTCGCTCCGCCAAGAGGTCAACGACGAGGAGGCGCACAAACCCATGAGTACGCCGAGGGCATTGAATATTTCCGATTTGAACGCTTTGTTAAACCAACAGGAACCTTCCCCAAAACGGGTAGCTATGCACAAACGCTCATCTCCATTGAATGCCTCAAAACCGACCCATGGATGACCAGAGATAGGCTAAATTATGTGGAATGCACATCTCGCCGCATGCGAGACCTGCGGTTCTCCCTGGGCCTGTTTCTCATCGTGCTCTCCATTCCGTTTTTCTCCTTTTCAGGCGATTTACGTTTGGAGTGCTTGATCAACGAGGCCGACAACTGCGACCTCTACAAGAACATACAAATCGGGTCGTTGTCCACCATGACCGTCGGCATGTTGCTTGCCATTCTTTCCAGACCGGGTGGCACGGGAATAAAGCTGCTCGATGAGTACGATGAGGAAAAGATGTTTGACGATTTTGTCGAGGGCTTTGATGCCAAACCCCGCGTCAACGCCGTCGGTGTTGTCCAAGAGGGCTTCGAGTGGGTGGAACATCCGCCGAATTCCAATACGTGGTTCACGCGTCCTGTGGTGGGCGGGCCGTGGAAAAAGTACAACGGTTGACGGTGAACACAAGAATGCGATTCGAAGCAGAGGGTACCCTCTACTGACTCAATCGTCTTTGTAGGCGTCTTTCTGACCAGCCACATCGGTCTTTCGAAGTTCAGCCAACTGTTTGAGCGCTTCCAACTTCACAGCAGGATCGTCCGAAGAGGCAGCAATGTCCTCCAGAACAGCGATGGTTGATTGCGAAGCCTTGGCGTGTTGGTCAAGTCGCTGCTGTTCCTGCTCGTTTTGGAGTTGCATACGTTCTCGCTTTCGGGCTTGAATCTGCTCGAACATTTCCATGGCGTTGTTTTTCTTTTGCTCATCTGCCTCGTGGGCAACGGTAGCGAGGGCCTTTTGGCGTTCGGCTTCGAGTTTGGCGAGTTCGACGTCAGCCTCTGCATTTTTCAGGGACTCGCTTCGAGTCGCATCCATTTGCTTGTCTCGAAGATCTTGCTGTTGCTGCCACTGCTGCAGGTTGAGTTCACCCGCACCCTTGAGGCGTTCTAGTTCCAATTTGAGTTCAGCCGCTTCCTTTGCTTGAACACCAACAAGCGCCATCCGAGCATTCACCTCGTGCTTTCGCTGCTCGGATTTGATGAGATGGTCAAGCTCAATGGCTTGCTTGTCCGATTCAATGTCTTTTGAGAGTTGCAGGCGTTCGAGGTCGTGCTGATGCTGAACCTGTTGTTCTGCGGCCGTGCTGCTCCACGTGATGAAGCCGCTTCGGTAGGCTAAACCGTGTTCGTCGAGCGTCGCTCGAAGCTCCGTTTTCACCGCATAGACGACGTCCTCGTTTGCTTGGACCGTGCGCATGCTTGCAGCATCCATGCCACGAAAATGCTCGAGAGCGGCGGCGTTGACGGCAGGGGAAAGCAAGTCGGCGATGTCCTTGGCTTGAACCATCATGGTTCCTTTGGCGGGGAAGGTGATGAGACGTGGGGCGGTTTCTCGGGTGACCTCGAGTTTCAGCGTGATGAGGCAGTTGATTTCATCCCCGTTGGCAGCCGTGCCTCGAACTTGGACGAGAACAGCGTGAGGGCCGGTGAAGGCGAACATAAAGGAGCGGACAGGGTTGCTTTTTCCGAACATTTTTCCAAAAAGCCCCACCTGTGGGCTCACTTCCATGTGCGTCTGTGAGACAGAACCGACGATTTTGCCGTTCTCCAAAACCACGCAGAGTTCGTTGGGCTTGAGGGTAACTTCGGCTTCTCGTGGCACATCGGCGTCGTTCATGTAGTGCGCGATCACGGTTGGGTTGGTTCTCCATCTGAAATGCATTGGTTTCACCTCTTGGTCAGTCCGTCGATGTACATGTTCCTCTCCAGGTACATGTTTCGAGTTCGAGTCAATTTTTGATGCCAATCGGCAATTCGGGCATTCACGGCGGATTCATCCAACCCGCTCATCTCATCGGCCAGTTCGTTGGCCATGCGGGTGGTGTCAACAAGGGCCTGCAAGACCTCGCCATCGTGATTGACAAGTTTTCGGACAGCCTTTGCGTTGAGTTTTCCAATACCAGTGTGCTTGGACACATGGTTGCTCGTGATGGAAAATTGGGCTTCGTTGCGCAAAATATTGACCGATTCAATCATGGTGTCGAGGGTGTTTCGGGCATCGCGGTAGCCGGCTTGGTGGACGTCCCCTTGCAGTTTCTCAGCGTGCCGAGCCACCATTTCACAGCGGCGTTGGATCTCCGAACGCACGGCTTCATCTGATTTCATGAACCGACCCTTCTCGTAGCCGTCGTAGGCTGAAATTACGGCACGGACACCTTGGACAGCAGCGGCCAGAGTGGATGTGCTCATGTCCATGATTCTCTTAGAATCATTCTCCCATATAGAACTCTTGCTGGCGTCGAAATCGTTTTTCATCAACTCCAATTGACAATCACTGACCGAAGATTTGGTTAGGTTGCTTCGCTTCCAGTGGGCATGGCCGACCCGCTGTTCAGCCCCGACGGCAAATGGATGTGGTCGGGAAGTGAATGGATTCCTGCACCACCCGGAGAAGGTGGACAGCAACTCAACATGCAGGATTCCGTCATCGGAGGTGATGTGGTCCACAACACGGTGGTCAACAACGACCCTGCGGCCGTGACAACGGCCGTGATTGCCGCATTGCAACAGATGGGGATGGTCAATCCACCACCAGCCACACCCGCAGCACCCCCACCCGCGCTCGAAGTTGAGTTGCCGGCGGCGTTCAATGTTGGAGACCACGTTGAATACCACAGCCCGACCAACGCTCGATGGTTGGACCGCTGCAAGGTCGTGGGCATCAACGATGATGGAACCTACAGAATCGAAGTCCCCTACCAAGACTCCGTCGTGCAAACAAAGCACGCTGTTGTCATCGGTTCATCCCCCGGTACCATTCGACCGGCGAGTCCACCGTTCAAGGCTGGAGACCGGGTGCTCGTTGATTGGAAACGGTACGGTCACTACTATCCGGGTCGAATTGCCTCGGAGCACGAAGATCACACGTTCTTGATTCACTTTGACGATGGTGATGTCGAAGACAATGTAGAGTGGATCCGCATTGAACCGTTGCAGGAAGATTCTGCGGAGGTTCAAGCGTACGTTGAAAACGTCACGAACGAGGAACAGGAACTCGTTGATGCGTTCGGAGTCTTTGACACCAACAACACGGGGACCATTTCTGCCCGAGAATACCTTCGAATTCTGACCGAAATTGGGGACAACCCCATTCCCGTTGAAGACGTGCTGAATGAATTTACCGACCTCGGCATTGAACTTGACTCAGAGATTGATTATCGGGCCCTCGCAAAATTCATGGTGGCCTCCGATCAGGAGGAAATCAGCCAACCGACCAAGCCGGAAGTGGTCATTCACGATGCCTTCATAGAAGGAGACACGCTGTCAGGCTTCGCCTACAATCATCCAAAACTCGGTGAGGGTCAAATCAATTCTTCTTCCATCATGGCCGTGTCCTACGACGAGCGAGCGACGGCCCGGGTGGAAACCCAGAACACCGTTTACGTCATTGGACCAACCGGCTGGAAAGAAACACCACCCAATCACCCGTTCAACGATGAGGACAATCAATTCTACACGGTCCAAGGCGCTGGTACCTCCAAATGCAACGGCACGTACCTTCCCTCCACCGAGTTTGATGGCGTTCCCAGCTACATCAACGGAGAAGTCCTCCTCCTCCGGTGGAGAATGGGCAATGGAGACCAGTGGTGGTATTTGGCCAACCGCAACAGCCTGGACAGAAAACGCGGCGACTACTACCGGGTCAAATCATCATCCGATACCCCACCAAGCACGGGGTGGACAAGCGACGACCAAACCGAAGGCGTGGAGCCCTCCCCGTCGGTGGGGCACAGTGGGAACCCATCCTCCAACAACCCCTTCAGCGTTGGTCAACACGTGAAGATTGAATGGAACGGTCAGTGGTACGACGGTCAAATTCTGGAGATTAACGGCCAATCCTACCTCATCACGTACGACAATTACAGCGCAGATTGGAACGAATGGGTTGACACCTCTCGCCTCAAGTCCGCTTAATGACAACCCTTTGCCGGCTTATCTGCAGAACGGTTATAGGCTCTGTTCGGGGATTCACCTACATGGCAGCACCTGCTTGGTTTACTGGACAAAACATGATGCGCATCACCGGTGC
>CAXHCG010000142.1:0-4800 GCA_964014905.1 uncultured Candidatus Poseidoniales archaeon
CCCGCCCACTACCCTCGAACCTTCGTCGGCAGCGTCAGATGTGTATAAGAGACAGTCCATTGGGTTGACGGGGCCTGCCGAATTGACCCGGCACGGTTCATCCCCCTTCTTGAATTCCTAGAGGCGGATGTTGAGGCCTGTCTCGCTCGTCTGTACCTTAGTCGAGGCTTTACGTTGCATCAGCTTGACCGTCAGCTTGAACGCTTATCCAACGAACTCGCCATCACGCGTTCACCGATGGTCGTTGTCGATGGGTTGCTGGCCATGCACAACGACGATGCCGTATCGTCATTGGAGTCTCGAACGCTGTTACGGCGGCATGTTCACATCTTGCGTGAACTTGCCCACCGAAAGCAAACAGCGGTGATCGCCATCACGGGAAGGGCGGATGACCCCGGCACGCATACCCGTCATGTTCAGTACGTCCAACGCCACGCACAAAATCACCTTGAAGGGAGGTGGCAAGGACGGCGAAGGCGACGGTTGCTTCATCTCCAGCACCGTCAAACCGGAATATCGGGTCAATGGCTACCTTTCAACACCGATCTACAGACCCGTTTTCATGTGCCTTCACTGCGATTCAGTCGTCCAACCATCCCTTTTCCTGTTGATGCCCTGTCGCTCCAACATCGCGAACCATGAACGACAGAAGGTTGGGTTGATTCCCATCGTCGCGCAACTGCTCCGAAGTCCATCCAAAGGGAGCGAGAAGCGCCCAAATGGCGCGTTCAGCCAGTTCACCATAGTGGCTCGCACAACCCGTTCCTGACCCTGTGTAATGGCCCACTTCCTCAGCCAACACCACCCGGTCCAACAACTCCTCAGATGAACGATTCAACACAGCGTACCGAACTTTACCGCCCGGTGGCACATCATAACCGCGCTCATGGGCACGCAGAAGAGCAGCGTAGGTCAAATTCTTCACGCGATAATCGTGCAATCCTCGGCTTGTTCGACGCGCAATCACGAGGTCCTCGAGCGGAACAAGACCGTTGGCCAACCGTCGGAGCTCCGTTCGATAATGTCGCCACACCGACCGTTGTGCACGGTGGGACGGGAGGCCATCGGAACGTTCCCCCTCGGCGAGCAATTCCAATCCGTGTTGCTGCAAGGTTCGAACCCAACGTGGCGTTGAGTGTTGCCTCAACTCGATGCCGCGTACTTTGAATGACTCACCGTCGTAGGCCCAATACTTGGTCAATGAACCCGAACCGTGCATTCGGCTCGGTAGAAAAGCAATGAAATCGTAATGCGCTTCAAATTCGAGGGGAATACCAACACGGGACGAAAGGCGATGAGCAAATGCTTCGGCATCCAAGCGCTGTTGTTGCTTTGAACGCCCCCGTGTATCAGAGAGCCAAACACAGTCAACGATGGCGTGAAGCACGTCCCATCCGTCGTCCTGAGCGGCTTCAATCGTGGTCAGAAGAAGATCACGAGACCACGCACAAATCGCTTCATGAGCCTCAATGCGTCCAAACCGTGCGTTTCGATAACCGGTGTATCCAAAACATGTCACAAGCAACCACTTCAGCGCATTCTGGCGTAAATCGTATGCGTCACCTTTCCGTTTTCGAAGGTACTTCAGGATTCTCCGTCGTTCGATGATCGGAGCAACCACTCGGCCCAGAAAACCATGCATTCGGCCGCAAGTGTGCATGTTCAGTCCAGGCACAGTAAGCGCTTTTTTGTGAACGATTGGAAAGAGGCCATGGCCAAACTCCGAACGCAACCTCCGCTCTCGAAATTCCTGAACGGCTTCTTCGGGGTGCAGAGGCACAATCGCTCCTGCTGAATTTGATGAAGGCGATTGACAGCACGAGCAATTCAGCGTTTCAGGGGAAATGTTCCTGGTCGCGATGATGCTCGGAAAAAGACTCGCAAAATCAAGTTCAATGACCGACGCATGGACGCCAGTTCGACTGTCCAAGTACAACCCCCCACGGTCTGCATGAAGAAGGTCAAGGGCCGACTTCGTGTCCTCTGGCCGATTTTTTTTCCATGGAACAAGGACGCCATCATCCATGGCGACGCGCATTTGGATGGCGCTAATGACCGAACCGGGCGAGAGCCGAGAGATGATTTGAGCGGACTGCCGGGAATGTTGTGCAAGTTCAAACAACCCGGCAAGCCCACCCTCGTTTACGATGAAACTGTTCTTCACATCGAGGTGAAGGCGACCTTCAAGAAAGAATGCTCCGTGTCGATGACGGGTTTGTCCATACGAATGAATTGTGCGCTGGTTCGTGGATTGCTGCAGAGGAATGGACGTCCTTCCGAGGGCCATGGGTCGTCCATGAATTCTGGTTTGTTCAACCAACCAAGGAAACCACCGTTGATCCCCCCCGGCGGTCAGCACGACGTCCGGGTCCATGCGGTCGAATGCACGTTGGAACGCTGACAACATTGAATTCATTGAAGGGTGTTCTTCCCGTTTGACCTGCACCGATGCGGTGTGCTTTGGTGCACCAAGGCCGGGTTCGTGAACCGTTTCGAGCCGAATAAAGTCCACCGCATCATCGAGGGTGGGAAGGCACTGCACCTGCCCAAACTCGACCTCCATTTTGACGACGTGCAACGAGGGGAACGAACCGTTGTTCAATGCCCCAGAAAGCGATTGCAAACAGGCAGGTTCATCCGGCGACCAGCGAACCCGACCAAACGGGACGCACCCATGTTCGTTGAGAAATCGCTGGGCGAAATGGGCGTCCACTGAATAGAGTTTGAAACGATGAAAATCACCGCGCGCTTCAATGTGTTCAGCCAGTGCGCGAAGGCTCTGAAACGAATGGATGCCGACCTCCAGAACATCGGTTTGACCCCTGGTTTCCAAATCCAAGCGAGCACGCGTCATGTGAAGCCGAACGAGTCCGAAACGTTGCCATATTTCCGGCTGTTCCAACCAATGTTCCAAACGGTCAAGGTCGGAATGAGAAGCATGGACATGGATCACGGGTTGCCACGGAATTGAACACGCATGAGCCCGTCCCTCATCGTCCACAATCCACGCCACCATCCCGGTGTTGCTCGTGTTCGCGTGAACATCAAGGAGCCAACCATCAACCATGCCCATGCCGTCCCTCGAGCTCATCGATTCGTTTCGAGAGGTGTTCAATTTCAGCCATCAAGCCAACCAGCATGCTGAGCACAGCTGGTTGCCAAGCGTTCAGGGACGGAAGCATCCCGCCTGCTGTTCTCCGCTGCCGGACCTCGTCCAGCAACGCATCGAAAGCCGCTTGGTCTGCAGGCAACAAAGCACGCCTGTACGGCATGAGGTTCTGCAATTCTGTTTCAACACGCCTTCGCCATGACGGTACACTTCGACCCATACCTGTCTCACAGAAACGGGAGAAGGCATGCTTATGGAAGACCCGACAATTGAAAGTGAAAGTCTACAGGTGTTGTCCATTCACCACAAAATCGCAAGGCCGACCTGAAAGAACATCCATCACGTTGGTCACAATGTCAAGCCCCACGCGGGCTTGTGCCTCAACGGTGGAAGCACCAATGTGCGGGGTCCCATGGAAATGTTCCATCTGAAGCAAAGGATGCTTTGGGTCGACCGGTTCGTGCTCAAAAACATCCAGCGCCGCTGAGGTGAGTACACCCGATGAAAGGGCTGCAATAACGGCTTCTTCATCGACAATGCCGCCGCGGGCGCAATTGATGATGTGGCTTCCACATCGGGAACCGTCCTTTCCGATGTGAGGCATGGAGGCGAGGCGTTTGGTGTTGACGAGGTGATGCGTTTCGTCGGTCAAGTTGCAATGGATGGAAATGTGCGTGCAGTTTGAAAAGAGCGTGTCAATTTTTTTGTGAAGCCGAGTCCCTTGGGACTTTGCGATTTTTGGAGGGAGGTAGGGGTCGTAAGCGTGCACTTCCATACCAATGGCTTGAGCGATGCGCCCAACGGACTGGGCGATGCGGCCGAATCCGATGAGGCCCAGTGCTTTGCCTGCCAGTTCCGAACCCTTCATGGCCTTCTTTTCCCACTTTCCTTCTCGGAGGGACCGATCGGACCTCGGAAGGTGGCGAATGGAGGCAAGAAGATGACCAAGCGTGAGTTCAACCACGGACTGCGTGCTGGCTCGTGGAGCGTTCACCACCCGGATGCCACGGCTTCCTGCGACGTTCAAATCGATGTTGTCAACGCCAACTCCTGCTCGACCGATGACGTTCAGGCGGTCTCCCGAGGCATTCAAGACGTCCCTGGTAAGCTTTGTAGCGCTCCGAACGATGATGGCATCGTAGGATTTCAAGGCGCCACCGAGCAGGTCCTTCGCCGGAATGTGGTCGAGAATCACTTCATGTCCGGCTTTTTCCAAGCGCTGGACAGCCTTTTCGTCCATGCCGTCGGTCACCGCTATTCGGGCCATGGGGTGAACACCACACGAAGGCGTTAGAACCTTGGGTTTGGACCAAGAAGCAACCGTTGTTTTGAACAACCCCTAACGCGTCGCCAAGACGGGGAAGAAGCATGGATGCCGCACTGCAAGAACTTCTGTGGGGCGCAGGAATCCTTGCCCTACCGTTGATTTTGGCCCTTCCAATGCGACTGGCTTGGCAGTTTTGGGTCGGTGTGGGTCATGAGGTGTCAGAATACAGGACCGTTGTTCGTCAAATCGTTGATTCTGGACACCAAGTTTCGTCTTTTTCACAAACGCTGGACGACATCGCTCGAAACCTGCGCATCCCGCCCGCTAAACAACGCTTGATCGAAGCTGAAATGCTTCATCCACTCACGGTTTCCCATTTTTTACTTCTTCCAGCCTTGCTGATTCTCCCTCTTTCAGCCATTAT